>JAEOTV010000298.1 GCA_016839635.1 Promethearchaeota archaeon
AATGGGTTTCCTCCAAAAGTGCTCCCATGGGTTCCTGGAGTTATTACTTCTGGACCAATTATCTCTTTTGTGCTTACACATGCAGAAACAGGATATACTCCTCCTCCAAGGGCTTTTCCTAGTAATAGCATGTCTGGTTTCACATCTTCATGATCACATGCAAAAAATGCACCAGTTCTGCCAAAACCTGTTTGAATCTCATCTAATACCATTAGCACATTATATTTTGTACAAATTTCTCTTACTTTCTTTAGATAGCCTTCTGGAGGGACTTTTACTCCAGCTTCCCCTTGTATGGGCTCAACTAAAAAAGCAGCTACCTTTTCTGGACCAATCTCGAGTATTGCATTTTCTAATTCTTCAGCATCTCCATACGGTATAATTATAAAACCAGGAGTATAAGGTCCAAAATTACCATAATAACGTGATGCTGAAATATCAGAACTAAAACCTACTATTGTTATTGTTCTTCCGTGGAAGTTATCTCGGCAAACAATTATCTTAGCTTCATTTTTCGGGATTTTTTTCTTTATATAACCCCAAGCTCTTGCCACCTTTAAACCAGTTGAGACTGCTTCTGTTCCAGTATTCATTGGTAGAGACATTATCCCAGAATTTGTAGGATCACTTATATGTGGTCCAACAACTTCTGCTAACATTTTTAGAAAAGGTCCCATCATGTCATTATGAAAGGCACGTGAAGTCAATGTCACTATACTAGCTTGTTCTTTTAGAGTAGCTACTATTTCTGGATGACAATGACCTGCATTTTGACTTGAATATGCTGATAAACAATCCAAATACTTTTTACCCTCTGGATCGTAAACATAAACTCCTTCGGCTCTAGAAATTACCACTGGAATTGGGTGGTAATTGTGAGCGGCATATTTATTATCCATTTCGATGAATTCTTTTGAAGTTGGCATTTAATTTCACATTTCTCTCTTTTTATTTATTACTACTTAATTATATGAACAGATTCATTAAAAGTTTAGAGGTTCTCTTTCTTAATTTGGGATAAAAATGGGAAACTAGTCAATGTTCTTCCAATTTTATGTAGAGGTAAAATAACATTTAAAACAAGAATATCATAAAGGAATAATCAAAAAATTAATTAAGCTAAAATTCAAAATAAAAATAAGAATGGAAAAAAAAGACCGCAAATTTCTAAGAAAGATTGGTATTCTAATTGTTTGTTTAGCTTTTTCACTTACCTTCTTATTTTTAAGTAAAGAAGTAAGTTATTCAAGATATGAACGTGTTCAATTTCAATCATCTGGAGCAACCCTTTATGCAAATTTATATCACCCTTCAAAGCAACTTAGTTTTCAAGAAAATAGACCATTAATTATCTATTGTCATGGAATTGGAAGCCAAAGAGATTTCGATCTTAGAATTCCAATAGAACTTACAAAACGTGGTTTTTATCTAGCAGCTTTGGATTATCAAGGACATGGAGAAAGTGGTGGTAGTATTAATAATGTGGTCCCTGGTGAAGATATCCCTGCAATAGCCCAAGATTGCTCAAGATTGCTTGATAAATTAGAGACAATGCCATTTTACTCCAATGTGAACGAATCCCAAATTGGATTAATTGGACATTCACTTGGAGGAATGGTCGTACTTATGAATCAAGCTTTTGATGAAAGATTTAACGTTACGGTAGCATGGGCACCCTTAGTTGATTTTGATCCAGCTCTTCTTGGGATTGTTGAGACAGATAATTTTCTTAACTATATACCTGCAAATTTACTTAATATGACAAATACTAATAATCTCCTTATTATTATGCATACCCAAGATGAGGTATTGAATTTTACTGAAAATGCAATAAAAGCACAAGATTTAACAAATTGTACAGTAATACCAATATCTGGCTTTTTATTTGGTGGCGGGCACCAATTATTTTCAGATGGAGTAATAATTGAATCTATAAATTGGTTTGAAGAACATTTTTTCAATTCTGAGACAATTAATGGACCTATAAGAACAACATTCATGATAAATTACATTTTTCTTTTTTTAACTTTAGGTATATTAATTGCAATCGTATTTTCTTTAATATCATATTCCGCAAAATATTTTGTATTAGATGAAAAAGAAGAAAAGCCCAAAAAATCAAAAAAGAAATTCGAATTTTTAAAGGTTAAACAAGGGTTAAAAATAGGTAAAATTGTGGTTTATGCAGGAGCATTTATTATCAATTGGGTATTATTTGAAAGATTTTTTGGCCTTGAAGGTATTTTTTATGCTTCACTTATTATTACAGTAATTTATTTAACAGTAATTTTGGTGAGACGTTATAGGAATCTTATAAAGATGGAAGAAAAAACTAAATTTAAAGAATTTATTATATCTAGACTTCAATTAAAGCATCTATTTTATTCCCTCGTTATTACAATATATTTTCTTGTCATTTTAATTATATTTTCAATATCATACCCCTCACCATCATTACCATCCTCGCCATTTTTGGATGGAGCCTTTGTGGTAATTCTTATAATCCTTATAAGTAGTATAGTACTATCGGTTTCTTTTGGATTTATTCTGTTTTATTTAGATAGAAAAGAACAAATTAGATTAGAATTCAAATTAAATTTAAAAAATATACGGATTCAAAACAAAAGATTTGTTAGAATATATCTTTATTCTTTATTATGTACTTTTTACTTTATTGTTATATATTTGATATTTTCATATTCTTATCCATTTGCCTTTATGTGGCCTTCGAATTATATTGACCTTGTGTTAACTGTCGTTGCTTTCCCAATTCTATTTTCTATGGAGCTTCTTTATAGAAAACTAATTTATCCTAATTTATCATTTCTTAGTGAAAGTGCGAGAAGGAAGGTTATTATAATTATTGCAATAGTAGTCCAAATTACTCTTATGCTTTTGACTTCTTCATGGTCATTTTTTCCATCAATGTTGTTTACATATTTTATGTTTTTATATGTAGTAATCCAGAATACTTTAATATATGAACATACTCACAATTTTGCTGCTTTAATACTAAGTTCTTTCAATATAATTCAAATAGTCTTTTCTGCTGTGATTTCCAATGCTTTAGGAATTGGTTCTGCCCTTTCCTCATTTGTTAAACTATAAATAGATAATCAAATTTAAAACTGATTATTTTCTATGATATATATTCATAAAAAGTAAATTGGATATTCTAAAATACGGACTGAGATAATGCAAAATAAATTTATTATTAATATAATATTGGCAAATTTACTTTGGGGTTTTATTCCAGTAATTGTGGAGGATTTGTTTATAGATGTATCAATAATTATGGTTATTTTTCTAAGATTTTTAATTTCTGGATTTGTTTTATTAATTTTAGCTATTTCTCTTGTAATAATCAATAATAAGTTTACTCGAAATGAATCTATACCACTTAAGTTTCTATTTAATAATTTATTTCATAAAAATAGAAGATTTTTTGATATCAAGAATATCTTATATTATCTATATTTGGGTTTTTTTGGTATAATTCTTAACATAATCTTTTTCTTCTTGACCTTAAAGACAACTTCCATTACATTTACAATGGTCGGATTTCTGTTAAGTGTTATTTTTATCGCTTTTTATGAAAAAGGGGTGAATTTTGAGAAATTTGATATCTTTAAGGTTCTTTATATTATATTACTATTTTTTACTATCATCATCTTAGTATTTGTAGGAAGTACAGGTGCAGCATTAAAAGGCACACCTGTAATGCTAAATGGAATAATCTATTTATTAATTTTCAGTATATCAATTTCATTTCTCTATATAGTTATTAACAGAGATGCTTATTCAAGTGAGGAGATAAACATAATAAACAAAAATCGGAATTATAAAATACCTCGATTCCTTTTAAAAATGTCTCTCTCATTTTTGATAGGGGTAATTTGTATGATTCCACTTGTTTTGATTATATATATTATTCCATTTGAAACTGATTTAACTAATGAGATATCAACTTTTTTTGCTCAGTTTGGGAGTATTTTAATGATTTTAGGCAGATGGGACATGATTTTTTTAATGATTTTTTCTACGATTATCCCGTATCTCTTGATTTTTATAGCAAATGTAAATTGGAGATCCAAAAATTTAACCTATAGTCAATGGAGTAGTATCCTAAATTTAATAGATCCTATGGGTTCGATAATTTTTTCTGTAATTTTTGTAAATGAGTTTTTTCCTCACGAATTATTAATTATTGTTATATTTTTACTAATTTTCACCTTCATAATTCGATATTCTCATGAAGTAAAGAATTTAGTGCAGGCAGTTGTACTATTAAAATTGAAAAAAGGCTCAATTAATTGCATTGCTACACGAGTTTTTAAATATTATGGAGTAACATCCACATATGCTTTAGTAGGACCTCATGATTTGCTAATAAATGTGAAAATAAGCTCTATAAAAGATTTTTATAATCTCATAAATTTAAGATTAAAACCTTTAAATGAAATTAATGATATTGAAATTTTATTTATTAATAAAGTTGTTAAAATGCCTATTTAAAAAATGAGAGATGATTTAAGAACTGACAATAAAAGCAATTATGTTATGTAAATTAGGGACTAGTGTAATAAGACCTGTAATTGAAGAGCTGAAAAAGATTCCTCAGATAACAAAAGTTATGTCTTTAACAGGAGATTATGATGCTTTAGCAGAAATTGTTGTAGAGACACCTGAAGAATTATATGAAATATTTGCAAATAAAATAGATATGATTGATGGGATTACCGCATCTAATACTCATATGGTTATGAAAGAATTTACAAAATAGTTAAATATGTTTTCTTTTAACAATTTCTTGTATAAAAAAGGAGGCTACAATTTCAGCATAAGTCCCTGGTCCAAATCCAGCATCATATCCTAATTCTTTCGCCAATTCATTATTGATTCTAGCACCACCACAAATCAGTATAACTTTATCTCGTATTCCTTCTGCTTCTAAAAGATCAACTAACTGAGTGAGATTCTTTACATGAATATCTTTCTGTGTCACCGTTTGTGAAATAAGTAAGACATCTGCATTAAGTTCTATTGCTTTTTTAACAAACTCTTCATTTAACACTTGACTACCTAAATTATAAGCTTCAATCATATCATAATGTTCAAGACCGTAGTGCCCTGCAAATCCTTTCATATTAATAATTGCATCAATTCCAACCGTATGAGCATCCGTTCCCGTAGATGCACCAAGAATTACTACCTTACGACCTATTTTATCTTTAATATAAGCATTAATCTGTTCTTTCGACATAATATCTACATCTACAGTTTCAACTCTAATTTTTGTATAATCAATTGTATGAACTGACTCTCCATACACTACAAAATAGGTAAATCCTTTATCTAATGATGTATGATAAGCTACTACGGGATCTTTAAATCCCATTTTTTCTACGAGTTCTTTAGCCGCTTCAATTGCTTTTTCATCATGATCAATTGGAAGAGTGAAACTTATTTGCACTTTTCCATCGTTCATTGTATCTCCATATGGTCTGATTCTTGTTAAATCTAAATTTTTATCAAAATCTTTATTTTCAATGGAATAAGGACCTCCTCCCAACTTAATTCCCTCCATTTGTTAGTTCATTTTTCATAAGATCAAGTAAGGGATTAAAATATTCCTCATCTTTTCTAAATACACCATCAAGCCCCTTACCTCCATCAATGGGACGTTTAATACCAGCAAAAATCCCTCTTTCAATCGTCTTGAAAAGCCCTTGTTTTTCAATTTCTTTTAACAAATTAAAAGCTTTTTCAAGAACTTCGTTAGCTCTTTTTTCTATTAATCCCCCTTTCTTAAATTCTATTTCTTCACTAATAGATTTCATATTTTTGAATATATAGCGTGCATTTTCAATAGATAATGCTCTATCTGACATAAAAGGAGTATGGATTGCTTCAGTTAACATACCAAGGAGATGGATTCTTTGGTTTGTCATAATTGTTACTATATTGAATAAAGCATCTTGAATATGACCTTTGAATATATTCCCAGTCATATATTTTGTTGGAGGCATATATTTAAGAGGAGCATTGGGAAAAATCTCTCTAGCCATTTGGGCTTGTGCCAATTCATATAAGAAACCATTTTCCAAATCAGGATTCATTTCGAATGCATGACCTAATCCCATCTGTTCTTCTCTTAATCCTGCTAATAAGGCAAATTGTTCATTTATAAATTCTGAAGCAAGAACAGTGTGTGCTGATTCAAAGGCATCCGCGGTAGTCAAATAATTGTCTTCTCCAGTGTTTATAATTACTCCAGCATAAGCATTTATTATTCTTGAAAAATATTGATCCACAATTGTTCTTTGCATATTAATATCTCTAAACAAGATTCCATATAAGGCGTCATTTAGCATCATATCCACTCGTTCAAATGCACCCATTGCTGCTATTTCTGGCATACATAACCCAGAACAATAATTAGTAAGTCTGATATATCTCCCCAATTCTTCACTTACGTCGTCCAAAGCTTTTCTCATAATACGGAAATTTTCTTGAGTGGCATACGTACCTCCAAATCCCTCTGAGGTAGTACCATACGGGACATAATCTAAGAGACTTTGTCCAGTTGAACGTATCACAGCTATAACATCAGCACCTTGCCTTGCAGCAGCCTCAGCTTGTATTATATCTTCAAAGATATTTCCAGTTGCTACAATAATATATATTAATGGTTCTGTTTTTTCTCCGTATTTAGCAACTAAATCCTCCCTTTGTAGTTTATTCCGTTTAATAATATCTAAGTTTTTTTGAATCACTGATGATAAAATCTCTTTTATCTCTGAGAGATTTCCTCGTTGGAGATTTGTGATATCTAATCGATCTTTGCTGATTTTTTCAGCAATATTTTGAGGAGAGAGATTGGTTTGTAAGACTGCATTACCAATGTATAACGCAGCTCCTTTGTTGATTTGTCCTTTTTTAATAATATGATTTACTACTATATTCGGTAAAGGCACATCAAAATCATCAGTTCCATCGATTCCTAATAATCTACATATAGTCCTCTCTATAGATGTCGTGGAATGTTGATCTATAAATTTTTGAGTATCCGCAGCAATTGATTTAGCAATTTCTCTGGCTTTTTTGACTAAATCCCAATTTAAAGTCAACTTACTTTTTGTCTGCAAAGTTTATTAAACCTCTAAAAGAAGTATATGTCATTTAATAATTCAAACAAATTATACTTTAGTATTCGCTTGGACCTAGGTCATAAATAGGAACTGTAAGTCCTTTTTTCAATTCAATTAGGAAGTTTGATTTATCAAATTTATATCCTAGTGGTGAAGTAGGATTGATTGTAATCATAATTATTTTAATTTTATTTATAGTTTTTATTATTCCCCCCTTTTTAGAGAATTTCGTAAATGTATGTTTACTTAAAAATAATTTCGTTGGATCAGGCACTAAGATTTTAATATTTTTGTAGATGTCTGACTTTTCCATAAACTCCTCAAGAAAATGATCTGTGATAGCTCCATTTATTACGAGATATTTAGAATTATTATCAAGATGGGTTAAAATATCTTCGACTGAATCTAAAGCTGTTGATAACTCTAACTTTTTAGTAGAGAAATCAGTATAAATAATACCAACCTTTGCATCGATTATGATTTCATTTGCCAATTTTATTAATCTTTCATTTTTTTCGCTTTCTAGGGTCAGTAAGTTAAACGTATGTTTTGTAGTTTGTATAACCTCTTTAAAATCTCTCGAAACCGATGCCCCCGTAGAAAGAATTGTCGCTTGAGAAATTAATGGAGAAGCAAAAGAGCGCCTATCAAAAGCTCCATCTATTAACACTAGGTCACATCCTAACCTAAGCAATTCATCACATACTTGTTTTACTTCTGAATTTATTGATGGTCCTGCCAATTCAATTAAACCATTACTTAATGATTCTAATAATAAAATTTCACCTAATGGTGTATTGAGTTCTGTTTTTTTTAATATTTTCATTTCAACTTCACTTGCTTCAAAACTCTTTCTAGCTGTTGCTACAATTGTACCCTTTTTAATAAATATTCGAGGTTTTGGTAATTGTGTAATAACATCATATTTTTCTCCATCTCTCCCTATTGAAGTCAACCCAAGTTTATAATCTTTTAAATTTTTTATAATGTAATTTAATGTTGTAGTTTTACTGACATTTTTTGCGAGACCTATTATTGAAACAACAGAGTATTTAGTGATATTATTAAAAAAATTGGTCATAAAGTCCATAATCTCGCCAAAAACATTAGTTTTTTTAATATCTAGGGAAATAATATTAATACTTTTAGACTTTAGAATTATTATTTTTCCTTCTTAGCTTTCTTTTCAGGTCTGAGGGTTCAAGAGTAACTTTTTCACCACTCAATAATGCACTAACTCCAATTTGTTTTTCACAATTTTCACAATGGCAATTGGGAGTGTAAGCTTCTGGTTCCTCGTAAGTCGTAATAACACCTTCAAAATTTCTTAATACTACTCGTTTATGCCCTTGAGAAATTGTGTAATCAGGCATTACTGGAATTTTTCCTCCACCTCCCGGAGCGTCTACTACAAATGTAGGCACACATAAACCTGATGTATGCCCTCTCAAACCTTCGATAATTTCAATGCCCTGCGCAACACTTGTACGAAAATGTCCTAATCCAATTGATAAATCGCATTGGTAAATATAATATGGTCTAACTCTTATTCTTACTAATTCTTGTACTAATTTTTTCATAACATGAATACAATCGTTTATCCCTCTCAATAAAACAGATTGATTTCCAAGAGGAATCCCAGCATCAGCAAGCATTTCACAAGCTCTTGTAGATTCTTTTGTTATTTCATTAGGATGATTAAAATGTGTATTAAACCATATAGGATGATATTTTTTTAACATTTCACATAACTCAGGAGTAATGCGGAAAGGATTCGTAACGGGTGTCCTAGAACCTATTCGTATTATTTCAACGTGCGGAATTTTTTTTAGTTTTATTAGAATATCTTCTAATTTATTATCAGATATTAATAACGCATCACCCCCCGATAATAACACATCCCTAATAGAAGGCGTTTTACGAATGTATTCTATACCCGCATCTATATGTGATTGTGGAGGCGCCCTATCATGATGCCCAGCAAATCTTCTTCTTGTACAATGTCTACAATACATCGAACAAATCTCGGTAATTAAAAACAATACTCTATCAGGATAACGATGGGTTAATCCTTCAACAGGGGAGTCAACGTCTTCGCTAAGTGGGTCTTCAAGACCTCCAGTATATCTTTCTAATTCAAAAGTAGTTGGGATTGCTTGTTTTCTAATAGGATCATAAGGATCATCTGGATTAATTAGAGTTAAGTAATAGGGTGTAATCGCCATCCTATATTCTTGTAGAATTCTAGGATCGTCTTCTTCTTTAGTTAATGTGATATATTTTTTAAGTTCTTCCAACGTCGTTATCCGATTTTTGACTTGCCAACGCCAATCATTCCAATCCTTATCGACTACATGTCCAAATAATTCTTTTCGTCTATTATCTTTCATTTTGAAACTCTGTGTTATTTGTGATTTTTATTTTAACTCAACAATTGATTAAAAGTGTGTTTCTTCAAATATTTTTTGTAATTCTAGAGAATATTGTTGATGTAAATAACTTTAAGAACATCAGAGAAAATCAGTGTTCTATAAAATTACCTAATTTTAAAATTTGAAAGAAACTGAAATACTTTAAAAGTTTAATTTAATAATCATTTGTCCTGAATTAACCATAAGTTTAAATAATTTAATTTACGATCATTCGTAAATAATTTACGATCATTCGTAAATCTTAAAAAGTAATTAAAAGAGGTATATACTTGTATGTTATTTTGGATTATAATGTTTAGTGTTTTAGGAAGTGTTGGTGCGATATTAGCTGCTTCAATTTTTATTTTAATAGGTGAAAGAATTCAAAAGAAGTTAGTATCAGCATTACTTTCTTTTGCAACAGGAACTTTACTTACTGCAGCATTGATGGGATTGATTCCTGAGGCTATTGAAGCTGCTGGTGAACCTCATCTAATAACCATGGTAATTTTGGGGGGAATACTCTTCTTCTTTTTCTTAGAAAAGTTCTTAATCTGGAGAAACTGCCAAGTTAATGATTGTGAAATTCATTCTCAAGCCCCTGGACCTTTAATACTAATTGGTGATGCTTTCCATAATTTTACTGATGGTATTGTAATAGCAGCAGCCTTTCTAGCTAATTTTGGTGTTGGCTTAGCAGCAGGAATCACAATAATAATGCATGAAATCCCTCAAGAGACTGGAGATTTCGCAATATTACTGCATAATGGAATGTCAAAGAAAAAAGCCCTGGTTTATAATTTATTATCAAGTTCAGTAACAATACCTTCTGCTATCATTAGTTATTTTATATTAGACATTTTTCAAACAACGGTACCAATTTTTCTGGCAATTTCAGCAGCAAGCTTTTTATATATTGCATTATCAGATTTGACCCCTCAACTTCATCAAAAAACGGAATCAAAGGAAATTCTGAAGCAATTAATTTTAGTTGTACTCGGAATTCTTGTAATGGTTTTGACTATAATGTTCGGAGGGCATACTCATTAATATAACGGGACTTAATCATGCTAGATATAGATTATCAAATTTTAAAAATTATTTATAGAAATAATGGTAGGGTAAGAATAAAACAAATTCAAGAGGAATTTAAGATAAAACAAGAGATTGAAATTCCATTATCAACAATCAATAGTTGCATTGAAAGACTTGAAAAAAAAGGTTATGTAGATTGGATAAGATATTCTCATCTGAAATTGACAGAAGATGGTGAAAATTTAGCAAAAGAATTAATTCGGCATGCACGGTTATTAGAAACGTTACTTTTTAATGAATTAGAATTAAGCGCTAAAGAAGCTCATATTGAAAGTGAAAAATTCAATTTATTGTTCTCCTGTAATACAATCAACAAAATTTGCGTGAAATATGCCCACCCATCAGAATGCCCTTGTGGTGACACAATCTTAAGCTCTATTCATTGTTATTGTGAAAAAGAATGAGTATTTCATAATAATATTTCAGTTTTTTTATATATATTTTTCTTTGAATATGTTTTGTAATGTTTCAGATTCTCTTACTAAATCTAAAGAAATTTGAGCATGGTTCTTTGCATAACCACAGCCAATTAACATTTTTACGTCTTTTCCAATTCCTTCAGCTCCTAATGCTGCTTTTGTAAAACTAGTTGCCATAGAAAAAAAATATACTATCCCATCATCTTTAACTGGAAGTATACTGGACATTTCGGTGTTAGGAATGCTTAAACAATTTATAGAAATATCTACTTCTTCTCCATTGTTTACTGCATATACTTTTTCTAATACTTCTACAGGTTTTAATATATCAGCAATTATTACTTCATCGCAAAACTGTGTGTTTTTAAGAAAATCTGCTCGTTTTTCATTTCTAGCTTGTCCTATAACTTTTCCATTTGCTCCAACTACTTTTTTTGCCATTAATGAGCACATCAATCCTGATTTCCCTGTAGCACCTAATACTAGGATCGTATTACCTGGTTTTACTAAATTCTTTACTTGAGCTGGAGCTCCTGCAACATCAAGAATAGCTAATGCTAATGTATCCTCCATATCTTCTGGTAGCTTAGCATATATTCCACTTTCAAACAGAATAGCTTTACCTTCAATTTCTACTCTATCGATATCAAGTTGGATATTCAATATTTTGTCAATTCGAAGTGGTGTAAGTGACAGCGAAACAAGCGTAGCAATCTTATCACCAACTTTTAAATCAATTTTGTCTTTCAATATTTCACCAATTTCTTCTATTTTTCCTATTAACATGCCCCCAGAACCAGTAACCGGATTTTGCATTTTACCTCTTTCATTTACTATATCTTTGATTTTTTCCCCTATTTTTTTTATGTTATCATTTGCTTCTTCTCTAAGTTGAATAAAACTAGCTGAATCAATATTTAAATAATCCACATCAATCAAAATTTCATTATCAAATATTTTCATATCATTAGATATTATTTTTGCAGGTTGAGGTAATGATCCCTTTGGGTCAATTACTCTATGAGTACCATATTTTGATCCTTTTTTCATAATTTCACCTTTTTTTGCTACAATTTTATACCGATATAAAGACCTCTTCCTTTCATTAAGCCATCTTTTAAAAATTCTGGCTTTAATCCTGAGTTAGTCATATATTCCAAAAAATTATCAATCTCAAAAAGCCCTAATTCATGTTTTTCAGAATAATTTACAATATCCTTGTTTCTTTCAGCTATTAAATAGTAAAATTCTAAGATTGATAAATCTCCCTCAATTTTTGTTGTATTTAATCTAGCAATCTTGATATCTTCTGCATCATAGGTAGTCATTCCAGGACGCCCAGCATCATACATTGACTTTGTAAGCCATGGTTCAATGATTACAACTCCACCTTTTTTTAATTGTTTGGATAAGTTTTGAAGTGTTTTTTCTAAATTATTATACGTTTTCACATGTCCAATAGAACTGAACAAACTTATGATAACATCAAATTTTTTATTGAGATCTAGAGTTATCATATCTGCTTGAACGAAAGAAACACCACTAATGTTTTCTTTTGCAACATCCAACATTTCAGTATTAAGATCACTTCCAGTACAATTAAACTCATCTTTTAAGTACTCTAAATGCTTTCCTGTTCCGCATCCAACATCAAGCAATTCCTTTCCTTCAGAATTTTTATATTTCTTAATTAGTTCCTTAATTTTTTTAGATTCCAATTTATAATCCTTCCAAGAATAAATTAGATCATAATATTTTGCTAACTCTTTATACATCATATTTATTTATACCTCTATAAAATGTGTTTATAACAGTCCCAAAATTTTACGTGCTTCACCAGGATTAGCAATTTCTCGCCCTAATTCTTTTGAAATCCTAACAACTTTTTCAACCAGCACTCCATTAGACTTTGCTAACTTTCCTTTAGACAAATATATGTTATCTTCAAAACCTACTCTTACATGTCCTCCTAGTATTATTGACATTGTGATCATCGGGAATTCATATCTACCAATGCCTCCAACACAAAATGTTGAGTTTTTAGGGATACTATTAACTAAAAAAAGTAAATCTCTTGGGGTGGCATCAATTCCCCCTTTTACTCCTAACATAAAATTAAAGTGCATGGGATCTTTTATAATTCCTCGATTATTTAATCTCAACGCCATATCAACCATTCCTTTATCAAAACACTCCAATTCATATTTAATTCCACGTTTGTTCATTTCTTCAGCAAAATATATTATGGTATTTTCAGTATTTACAAAAATTTCATCTCCACCAATCCAATTCATGGTACCACAATCAAGTGTTGCCATTTCAGGAGCGGGATCTAAATAGATGGGTTGGAGTCTTTCTTCATTAGTCATTCCCACTGCACCACCAGTAGAAGGTAAAATAATTACATCAGAGCATCTCTTTTTTATTTCTTCAATACATACTCTAAATCTTTCTTTATTTTGAGTAGGTGTCCCATCATCTTCCCTAACATGTAGATGAATAATACTTGCTCCTGCGTTATAAGCAGATTCAGCTTCTTCAACAATTTCTTGAACAGTATAGGGAATATTAGGATTAAATTCCTTTGATACTTCTGCACCACATATTGCTGAAGTAATAATTAATTTATCCATATCATCATCAATCTTTCTATTATTTTAAGTTTAATTACTTCAATGCTTTTTACAGATAAGGATATTTCCAAATATGAAAACATAAATATCCCTTCTTAGATTAATCTTTAAAGAATTATATGATTCTATTTATTATTAAAGGAAATTAGGCAGGGTTAGATTCTATGGAGAATGAAAATATAAAGGATAACTTTCGTGTTCCGACTGAAACTAAAAAGAATTTCTTTCAAATTGATTTGTTAAAGAGCTTTATGATTGCTTTTGTAATTGCGGATCATTCTTTTCATGCTTCGCTAAGACCATATCTTGGCGGTGAATTATGGATAAGAATGGCAATCCCAGCTTTCTTGATTATTATGGGATTTAATATAGGTAAATCGTTTGAAAGGAAAGGGTTAAGTTCACTTAAAGAGCTCTACTCAAGAGAGTATTTTAAAAATAAATTTTGGCGTTATGTTTTCCCCTATATTATACTTTATATCGTCTCTACAATAATTGGATTTATCATCTATGGGGTAAATTTTCCTGACCTATTAAGTAATAATTGGTTTTTGGATTATATCATTTACCAACAAGCAATTTTTGCGGGTCCGGGGAATTGGTTTATACCAATAGTAATTCAATCAATCTTTCTTATGCCTTTATTTTATAAATTATTTTCAAAATGGCCAAAAGTATCTCTAATTTCATGCTTCTTAATTGAATTCTTTATGCATTTATTAGTTTTCTTTATAGTAGGTGAAATTAATTGGGCTGAGTGGCCTATAGAAATTTATTTTCGTAATATTATTCTATTATATCTTTCAAGTATTGGATTGGGTTTCTGGTTCTCGAAAAATTCTAATGTTTTTAGTAAAAAAAATTGGTTTATATGGATTTTATTACCATTTAGTATAATGTTCCTAATAGGTTATGATTTTTTTGATTTTAGATTAGCAATCGATGGAGCTGAGATTTTGCGAGGTGATTATCATTTAATAGCAAATACTTATTCCGCTTTTATAATTCTTCTAGCATTAAAATATCTACCTCAAGTCAGCAATCTTAAGATTTCGAAAGCAATTACTGCAATTGGAAGGTCAACTTTCCATATTTTTTTAGTTCAAGATATGTATTTTGCAATAACTTATGCTGTTCATGGACCGATCTGGGGTGTTCATAGTGGTCCTCAAATCATTGGAAACATTTTTGGAATTGTATTTGATGTTTATTGGGTGAATTACATCTTGTATTTCATGAACCTGGGTATTTGCTTTTCACTAGGTGTTATTTGGAGGTTTATTGAAAATAAAATAAAAAGAATTAGAAAACTTAAGAAAAATACAATCTAAAACCTAGATTTTTTTACATTCTTTTAATGATTCATATATCATTTCTGATGCATAATCTAAATCTTCACTTGAATGTCGATATGCTATATAGCCATGATGATATGGCTGAAGAAAAACTTTTCGGCGTATCAATTGTCTATAAAATTCTTCCCGAATTTTCCTATATAAATAGTCAGGATCAGGTTCAAAAGTAATATATGGCATCCAAGGTGCTCCTGTAAATTTACATAGAATTCCAGTGTCAGCAATATGATCTTTAACTTGTTTTGCGAACTTTTCTCCCTTATTTCGAATATATTCTAAAACATTCTCACGTTCAAGAATTTCAATTGTTTTTAGAGAAGCAGTCTGAGCTAAGCTATTAGGAAAAAATGTTGAGCTCAAAAATACTTTCTCAACCAAAACATCCATAAATTCTGATTTTCCAACGAGTGTGCTTATAGGATATCCATTTCCCATTGCCTTTCCAAATGCAGCTAAGTCAGGAAGAACTCCAAATAATTTTTGCGCTCCACCCATATCCACTCTAAAACCAGTTCTTATCTCATCGTATATCAATAAAGCATTATTTTCATTTGCTAATTCACGAAGTCCTTCAAGGTATCCTTTTTCTGGCATCTCAACTTCTCGACCACCAGGGGTGTGGATTGGATTGATCATTATGGCTGCTACCTCATCTCTGTTCTTTTTAAATAGTCCCTCGATTTCGTTTAGATTATTAAACTCAAATTCATAAAAATCCTCATACAATTTCTTAGGTATTCCTGCTTCAATTCCATGGACCTCACTGAAGGCATCATACCATCCATGGTATCCACAGCTAAGAATCTTTATTTTTTTTGTATAAGCTCTAGCAACTCTAATTGCCGCAGTTGTAGCATCAGTCCCCATCTTCATTAAAACCATCTTTTCGCAACAAGGTATCAAATCTCTTAGCTTTTTTGCTAATTTATTTTGTATTTGTTGAGTTAGAGACATACAAAACCCTTTATTACGTATTTGCTCAATAACAGCATTGTCGATTTCTTCTTCCCTGTGTCCTATTATAATCGGTCCATAAGCACATAGCATATCAATATATTCATTACCATCAACATCAATTACTTTTCCACCTTTCGCAGATTCAAAAAAGATGGGGTATTCTCCTTCAATGAAATTATACGGCCGTCTTATCCCTAAAATTGCTCCTGGAATTAATTCTAAGGCTTCTTGATACAATTTAAAAGTATTAGTAAGATTTAATTTATTAGACAATTTCTCTCTCCATTTTTTCTAATATTATAGCAATTAATTATTAAACATGATTATTGAAGGTTTCTAAACTAAATTTTACTTTAATCTAATATTCCACAAGATTATCGTTAGTTTTACTTTTTCTATGAAAACAGAAATTTTGCTCTAGTTATATTCCATAATAGATTCATTTTTGTTTTAATAATATTTTAGTGTCAGTAGGAAAAGTAGATCATTAGGTGTTGGAAAAAAATGTCAAATAAACTAGTTTGTAGTATATGTGGCTCAGAAAAAGAGGTTCCAATTTGTTGTGAGAAATCAATGATGGTAAAGGATGGATATTTACTCTGTTGTTGTTCAAAAGAATGTGGATACCAAGCTATTCCTGAATGTTGTGGAACAAAAATGGAATATATTGAGCATTAGATAAATTATAAAAAAGAAATAAAGAGAAAAATAATTAAATTTACCAAACAAGATTAGATATAATATCTTTTGCTGTCTCAGCTTGTTTCTTACTTAAAATTTTCCGAATCCTTAAGTCATTAATAGCGTCCTCTAGGCGTGTATCTAAATTTTTTGTTTCCATCAGGTTATTCTTATCAGCTTGAGTTTCAACTAATTCAATCATTGCATTGTCTTTATTCATTAGATCTCTTAATTTTTGTCTAAAACCAGCTTTAACTTTTGTTTCTACTTTTTTACCTTTTTCAATCAATATTGGAAGAACTGGAGCTCTTTCAGTAGTTCTATTTGTATTAGGATCAGTAAAGAAGAATATATATATTGGAATACCTACTATGACATTTTGAGTTTTAATTTCAAGAGAATAGTTATTAAAAAAGTTTTGAACATCTGTCATTTCTTTATCTTTAACATATTCAATATTGTCTAAAGATGATTGTTTTTCCGTTTTTATTTGAGCAACAGTATCTTCGGCAGAAGTCAAATCTTTACTAAGTCCACTATGTTTTGCTTCAATTTGTTTTTCAACCTCAGCTTTCTTCCTTTCTAACTCTCTGATTTTCTGTTGTTTTGTTTTTTCAAGATCGGAGATTTCACGTTGAACATTTTTTCTTAATTGAGCAATTTCATTATTATATCTAGCTATAGAATCCCCCAATTCTGTATATTTCACATTAATATCCTTTAAACCTTCTTCTACTAAGAAAAGATCACGGTTATTAATTGCATTTTTCAACCCGTCAACGCTATTTTTAATTGAATTAATATTGTTATTCAATTCTCCTGTTTTATCATTTATTTTATATTTTCCTAACTTTACTAACTCTTCTGGAGATTTTTCAATCTTCTTTTCTTTTTCTGCCTGAATTTCTTTATTAAGTATCGCAAGTTGCTTTTCTTCTTCTCCTGTATCTACTTTAGTATCTCTAATTTTATCTGCTTCTTTTCCTCCTCTTTCTACCCATCGTTCGCATAATTTTATAATAGCATCTCCAAATGTATCAAGCATTTTAACATCTTTCTGTGAAACATATACAGGAATTTCTGGGGCTATCTTTGCTTGATTAACACTTTTAGTAATAGACCCACCTTCTAATATAAAATAAGGTGTAGAATGAGATCCTAAATCATATTGATTAAGGAAAAAATTCTGGAAATACCCTACTTCGTTTGTATTAAATAAAGCCTCTTGGATAACAGTCCCACGTTTAAAGTTTTTTGAACGTCTTAGATAAGTATTATTATATGCCTGTAATGAATTTAGAAAAGATACTGGATCTGCTCCTTTAATTACATTTTCAGGTCTAGGTGGCATTTGAGCAAACTCTCCCACACTTAACTTCTCTTGTTTATTTAAGAGATAACTAAAGACACAAGCTCTTGTATCACTTAATGGAATTAAACGAACCGGCCAGAAAGCTGTTGAAATTTTTGATATTTTTCCTAATTTTTTAAGTGTTTTACCATAAATACTAATACAATCAATTAAACCCATAGCTAATTCGTTTAATAGAGCTGCTTGGCTCCGTGCAGGAGTTATCTCATCTATATTAATTAAATAAGGCACTACTTTATTAACCATATTTGATTCACTTGATATTTCTATATTTATCTTTAATAACAAAATGATAATTAAAGTTATGGTTTTGAGCGAAGTTCATCATAAATAGATTAAAAATTTAAATAAAAGAAAAGAAAAGTAATATCATTGATTAGAGTTTATAAATGAGATAAAATGTGTTAAAATAATGAGTGAAAAATTTTTAGAAGGAAAGGGAGCTTTAATCACGGGGGGAGCTTCCGGTTTTGGAAGAGGATTTGCATATGCGTATGGACGTAGAGGAGCCGATTTAGTATTGGTAGACATTAATGAGGCCTTATTAGAAGAAACCTCTAAAAAGGTTGAAAGAGAAACGGGTCAAAAAGTAATCCCTATTATTTGTGATGTTTCAAAATCGGACCAAGTAGAAGCAATGGTTAAACAAGCTTTTAGTGAATTAGATAATATCTATATTTTAAACAATAATGCTGGCGCTGGAACAGGCTTCTATAAAGATCCATTTAGAATAAAAGAAGAACTTTTTGATAAAACTATAGCGCTTAATTTAAAAGGACAATGGTTAATTGCAAAGGAAATTTCTAAAAAAATGAAGAAGCAGAATTTTGAACCGCTAAAAGGTAAAATTATTCACACAGCCTCTATTGCGGGGGTAAGGGTTGATCCCGGAATTCCTGTTTATTCAATATGTAAAGTAGGAGTAATTGCTATGATGCAGATATTCGCTCAAAGCCTTGCACCTAAAATAACTGTAAATGCAATATCCCCGGGATATCATTTAACAGGTGCTTATAGAAATAATTTAGATACGATGAAAATGACTATGGATCAAGGACATGTGAAGACTCCTTTAAATAGGTATGGCACAGTTGAAGATGTGGTAAATGTTGCTGTCTTCTTAGCTTCGCCATCATCAAATTTTATCACTGGTCACAATTTCATAGTAGATGGAGGAATTGCTGAAGTTGGAGTTCCAGCATATTATCTCAAATCAGATATTTAATATCATATAATAAAATACATAAAGAGGTGAAAAAATTGTTAAATATAATAATTGCTATATTTGAGATTATTTGGGTAATTCTTTTTATAGGATATTGGTTAGTATTCTACCTTACAGAATATAGAAATCCTAAGATGTCAGAAGTTGAACGAAAACATGAATTATCTTTTCCCTTTCCAGATTTAGGCTGGATTACGCCTAATCTTTTAGTTGCTGCAATTGGTTTACTTATACAAGAACAATACGGGTTTTTCTTTTCGACGTTAGCAGGGAGTGGAATGATGTTTTTAGGAATTATTGATTTAGCATTTAATATTCAGAATAAAAGATTTGACAGAGAAAAGTATGGTTTTGATGCTATTGTTAGCATTGGTGTTGTTGTACTTACTTTAATATTTGGTCCAATTTTTATAATATATGGAGCTTATGGATTAGGAATATTTTAATATAAAAGAGTTGAAATGAGATGATAAAAGAAAAGTTGATAAAAAAACAACCTTTTCAAAATAAGATGGCATTTTTAATTGGAGCCTCAACAGGAATGGGAAGAGCTATCGCAAAAGATTTTGTAAATCTTGGTGGGAGTGTATTAATAATTGCCAGACGCAAGGATGTTTTAGAAGAAGCTGTTATTGAGATTCAGCAAATGAGATCACATGAATCTCAATTTGTAGTATCTAAATCGTGTGATGCTACTGATATGGAGATGTTAAAACCAATACTAGAAAATTCTATTAAAAATCATGGAGTACCAGACTATTTATTTAATCTAGTAGGGCGTGCTATTCCTGGTTATATTGAAGATTATACATTAGATGATTTCAAAAATAACATGACTTCAAATTATTATGGACAATTAGTTCCTACTCTCATATTGGTTCCAGAATTTATGAAAGAGAAAAAGGGACATATAATCTTTTTTTCCTCAATGTTAGGATATATGGGCATTATGGGATATGGAGCGTATATACCAACCAAATTTGCAATTGTAGGGTTTGCAGAGACTTTACGAAATGAATTAAAACCTCATAATATAAGAATATCAATAGTATATCCTCCTGATACAGATACACCAGGTCTCACTACAGAAAATGAAGGTAAACCACCTGAATGTGCTATGATGTCTGAAGCTGGAGGGCTTTTAGAACCAGAAGACATTTCAGAATATGTTATAAAAAAACTTTTGAAAAAGAAATTTCATATCTCTCCAGGGAATGCAAAACCTATACGCTATGTTCATAGGATTTTTCCTAAACTTGTTAGATGGTTTATGGATCGTGAATACAAGAAAGCAAGGAAAAAACTTGGTAAAAAATAGTTATAAAATTGAAGAGATATCAATAAATACATCAAAAACAAAATTGTTATTATATTTTAATTAGGATAATTTGATATTGAAAATGACAAAAGAGATTATTGTAGAGGAATTTATTAAAGCAGCTATTAATATGGATATAAAAGCTGCCAAAGAATTTACTAAAAAAGCTATAACTGAAGGAGTCGACCCGTATAATTTCATTGAAACCGCAATTGCTAAGGCTCTAAAAATTATAGGCGATAAATTTGAAAACGAAGAATTTTTTCTACCTGAGCTTTTTATGGCTGCTGAAATTGTTAAAAAAGCTATGAAAATTTTGGAACCTCATATTAAAGGTTCTGAGAATAAAAAAAAGCTTGGTAAAATTGTTATTGGTACAGCTAAGAGCGATATGCATGATATTGGTAAAAATATTGTGTCATTCTTTCTGGAAGCAGAAGGCTTTGAAGTTATAGATTTAGGAGTAGATGTTCCACCTGAGCAATTTGTAGAAACTGTAAGAAAAGAGAAACCAGATATCCTTGCAATTTCAGCACTAATTACTTTAACTATGCCAGAAGTAAGCAATACACTGATGGCACTTGAAAATGCTAATCTTCGGGATGGAGTGAAGATTATAGTTGGTGGTGCTCCTATAACACAAGAATTTATTGAAGATATAGGCGCTGACGCTTTAGCTGTTAATGCAATTGATGGTGTTAAAAAATGCAAGAGGTGGGTTGGAGCATGAATGCTAAAGAGAGAATATTAACAGTACTTCGGAGAGAAGAACCGGATGTAATCCCTTTCTCAATTTATTTTGAAACCCTTCAATTAACTGGGTTAGCGGTGTATGAACCATGGCGAAAGTTATTAGATAAAGGGTTATGCCTCCACGCACCATTAATTACTCAAACCCATAAAGTAACCTGTCCGCATGCTACTATGGATGTTATTCATCAGTATGGAAATCATACTTCTTGGTCTCCTGCAGATGTTCTTATAGCAATGCAAGCACCTCATGATATCTTGGGCAAATTTCGGACACCATCAGGAGAAACCACATTTAAAGCGAGTGTAAAAGGGTTGGACATGTCGGTCCAGCTTCCTTGGTTTCAAGAGGATGGATATATTATTAAAAATTTTAATGATTATGAAGTTATCAAATATTTAATAGAAGACGCAGAATATACTCCCTTCTATGATGAGATAAGAGAATTACAAATGATAATGGGTAATTATGGGATTGTTGATAGTATGATGCCAAAATCGCCATTACAATCGCTTATAATGCTTATGGGGCCAAAGAAATTATCTTTAGATTATTATATGTATCAAAAAGAATTTGATGACCTTTATAGAGCTATATATAAAAAGCAACTTGAAATATATAAAATCGCTGCTGAATCTCCAGCAGAAGTTATCTGGGCACCAGATAATGTTACCAGCCTTATTACAAGTCCAAAATTATTTGAAAAATATAATCTCCCTTTTTATAATGAAGCTGCCGATATACTTCATAAGCACGATAAGATTTATATCGTCCATATGGATGGTACATTAAAAAATCTAGCAGAACTTATCGCAAAAACACGGATAGATGTAATAGAAAGTTTTACACACCCTCCTGTAGGCGATATAACCATAACTGAAGCAAAAAAATTATGGAAAGACAAAGTCATTTGGGCAAATTTTCCAGAACCTTTAAGCATGCAAGGCCAAAAAGCTGTTCGAGCTAAAACTATAGAAATGCTTTATGATGCCGCACCCGGAGATAATTTTTTAATGGGGATTTCAGAAGGATTTCCATCATTTCAGCATATGTTAAAGTTTGTGCCAACCATTCTAAAAACAGTTAACAAGTTTGGTAAGTATCCCATATCCAAGGAATAATTTATCTTTTCAACTATCTATTTTTTTTCTGCAAAAATATATCTTAATCTATGGATATGTGGCCCAAGGTCACCATGATTTTCATTTTCTTCGATAATATCTGTTTCAATGACAGAAAATGAATTGAAATGCTTTAATAAATCCGGTTCTGTGAAATAATGGGTAGGTCTATATGGTTTACTTTCAAAAGTGTTTTCCTCAACTTTAGTTCCTTTACCAAAACTATCTTCTTGCTCAGAAAATACTGTAAAAAATGCCAATCCATTTTCTCTTAGTTGGCTGTAACATTTTTCTATGAATAAGACACGTTCATTTTTAAATAATAAGTGGAGGACATTATAGCAAAATATTCCATCATAGATTTCATTGTTAAATGGCATGTTTAGCACTGAACCTAAGAATAGTTTTGATTTTGTGTCAAATTTTTTTGCTATTTTCAGTGCTGTGTCAGAAATTTCAATGCCAGTTACCTCATAGTTGGTTTTTGAAAAAAATTTAGTATGCCGTCCGTAACCGGAACCAGGAATTAGAATTTTTTTAATATTATACTTTTTAAACAAATTAAGGGCATAAATTGCGGTTTGACTAGGTTTATTTCCCCAGATTTTTCCTTTGTCTAAGTATCTATTATTCCAGTATTCCATAGATGTTGAAAATTAGTTAAATTAAATGATTTACTTATGCAAAATAAAAATCTTTTAATGAATATTAAGACTTCTATATATTTGATTCAATGTTAGAAGATAAGGAATGATACCAAAAAGTGAAAAAGCAGAATAATGTAATAAAAAAAATTGGTTTAATAATAAATCCAATTGCTGGGATGGGGGGTACTGTAGGGCTTAAAGGAACAGATGGAGCAATATACAAGGAAGCTATAGAAATGGGTGCCACACCAGTAACTCCTATCCGCGCAAATGAATTGCTTTCAAATGTAAAGAATAAAGATAATATTATCCTGTTTGTTGCACCTGGCAAGATGGGAGCTGATATCGTAACAAATATTGGTATAAAATTCAAAATCATAGGAGAAATTGGTAAAGAAACTACAAAAGAAGATACAAAGAGAATTGCAAAACAAATGGTACAAGAGAATATTGATCTACTGATTTTTTGTGGAGGTGATGGAACAGCACGCGATATTTTTGATTCAATTGGGTTGGAAAAACCTGTAGTCGCATTACCCGCAGGAGTAAAAATGTTTAGCTCGGTTTTTGCTATTAACCCTAGAGCCGCAGCAGAAATCGTGGATAGGTTTATCGAAGAGACAATAGAAACTCAAGAAAAGGAAGTTCTTGATATCGATGAGGAATTAGTTCGCCAAGATATCTTGCAAGCAAAATTATACGGATATTTGAAAGTACCAAAAATCCTAAATTTAATACAATCAGGAAAAACTGGTTCCGGATTTGCAAGAACTATTGAAGAAAATAAACAAGAAATTGCTCAGTTCATAATTGAGAATATGCAATATAATATTTTATATCTACTGGGGTCAGGTACTACGATAAGGACAATTACTGACAACTTAAATCTCCCCAAAACTCTTCTTGGAATAGATGGGCTCTATAATAAAGAATTAATTGGAAAAGATTTAAATGAGAAGACTATACTCCAATTATTAGAGAAATATCCTAATAGAGTGATCATTGTATCACCAATAGGAGGTCAAGGTTTTATTTTTGGGAGAGGTAATAAACAATTTACTCATGAAATCCTCCAAAATATTGGGATAAAAAATATAAAAATCATTGCTACTAAACAGAAGATGAAAGATCTAGAGTGTTTAAGAGTTGACACAGGTAATTTAGAGGTTGATAATCAATTTAAAGGATTCACTAAAGTTATCACTGGATATAAAGAAGAATTAATAGTAGAAATTAAAATTTAAATCTATAAAATTTTAAGTTTCTTTAATTTTTCTTCAGTAGGTTTACCTGTCTCCCAATCCCATGCTCGATACTTGTAATATGTTCTTAAATTTTCTTCTAATTCTAATTTTACATGAACAGTTTTTCCCGATTCTAATTCTTGCTTTAAAATTCCCGGGATTCTATCATCATGTCTCGTAATCCCTAGATTACAATTTATGAGTCTTTTTAGATTGTTAATTCTTTCTCCAACTTCGAGTATTGATTTTTTATCATAATTGAGCTTAGTTGCAGCATTAATATGCCCTACGATATGGTCTAAACTCAGACTTACAAAGGCACAATTCACAGCTGAATCATCTATAGCTCTTATATCTTGCAAAGCAATGACACCTTTTTCTCTTCCTTTAATTTGTGATCTTCCTTTTCCTATTTTTACTCTTAAACTTGGAAATGAAACTGTCGTTATTTCTACACTATACCAATCGCATTTCTGATGATTTGCACCTACACAGCATGTCATATAACTTAAAGCTTGGCCTGCAAAAGCCCTAGGGTCATGTAAAGGTATTTCTAAACCCTTAATATGAGCAGCTAATTCCGGGTCTACATTAAGTTCTTTAGCCATTATTCGAACGCCTTCAGCTAATAGATTTCCTATTCCTTGGCGATTCGAAATTTTCTCAATTAAACTAAGTATTAATTTACCATTACCCCATTTTATCTCTTCGAGTCTGATGTCTACTAGATGCTCTTTTATTATTGGTAGATTGATTTTATTTTCTACTAAATATATCAAAAAAGCAATGCAAACTCCACCTGAAATAGTGTCAATCCCAAAAGTATTTGACAAATGATTTGCTAAAATTACATCTCTGGAATCAAAAACTCCACACAGGGGGCCAAAAGCAGCAACGGTTTCGTATTCAGGACCATCAACTTTAATTTCTTTACCATTATCTTGAATAATTGTTTGTTTGCCACATCTCATTGTACACCCAGCACACCCATAATCCAAAACAGGATATTTTTCTCTTAAAGTTTTTCCTGTTAACTTTTCTGCAGGGAATTCGGTCTCTGTAAAATAATATGCAGGAGTATCTCCAAGAGCCATTCCAATATCAAGATAACAGTTAGTTCCATAAAGTGTATATAACATTGGCGTAGTTGATGCAAGTAGATTTCCTCGTTTTGAATCTTCATCTTCTTTTATTAAATCCTTTCCAATTTTAGTATCAAAAATTTTTACTTTCTCTGTACCATGAATAGCTATTGCTTTTAATTTCTTAGATCCCATTAAAGCCCCTAAGCCACATCTACCTATAGCTCTTCCTTCATCATTAATAATCCCTGCATATTTTACAAGATTTTCTCCACCAATTCCTATTGTCGCAACCCTGATTCGGTCATTATTTAATTCATTTTTAATAAGAGATTGAGTTTCATAAGTATCTTTTCCCCATAATTTACCAGCATTAATGAAATCTACTGATTTGTCATGAATATATAAATATATCGGATCTTTAGATTTTCCGATGATAACAATAGCATCAAATCCACTATTCCTTAATGATATGCAAAAAAAACCTCCCGATGTTCCTTCTCCCCAGATTCCTGTAAGTGGAGATATACCAGTAACAGAATATCTTCCTGATGATGGTCTTATCGTTCCAGTGACTGGCCCTGTGGCAAAAATTAAAGGATTTTTTTCATAAAATTGATCCTGTTTTAGAATCTCATAATCCTCTTCAGATAATAAATCATATGTTAATTTAGCACTTAACCCTGTACCGCCAAGATAATTCTTCGCATCCACAATATTTAAGTCTTTAATTTCTACAGTTTGATTATTTAAATTTATAAATGCAATCTTTCCATTATATCCAAAAAACTCTTCGCTCATTTCATTATCTCACTTCTTTAAATTAAAAATCTATCATTTTACCGTCCCAAGCATACTCAAAGATCCTTCTATAAAGATCTTGATCGATAGGGCGATAAGTAGTTAAAGTAACCGCATCGTTATTGGCATAATCAACTAGCTTATCCAATTTTGCAAAATATTCCTCTTTTAGGATCTTTGGATCTTGAATATCTTTAACGCATGTAGGTCCATTAACTGATTTTATAAAATTTTTAAGTACACTAATAAACTCCCTTAATAGACTATCTCGATTTTTATTTTGAATGTCTATATTAAAAATTTGACATAGTTCCATCCATTTATCTGTAACTTTTGCTTTAAAAGCAATCCCATATGGTAAGAACATACTAACAGAAACTCCATGATGAACATTAAATATTTTTCCAAAGCTATGACCTAATGCATGATTTATCCCAGGAGCTTGGTTTCCATAAGATCCAAAAGCAGCTAAAGTAGATGCTATTTGCATATGGCTCCGAGCTTCAATATCTCTACCCCCATATTTATAGGATCTTGGTAGATATCTTAATATTTCATGAATTGTTGTTTTATTTACAGCATCAAAATAAGGATTACCCCAATTTGTGGTAAATGATCCCATCGCATGCGCTAACGCGTCTAAACCAGTTGCCATTGTTAAAAATGGTGGTAGGTCTTTTACAAATTCTGTATCTAATATGGTGATATCTGCCAATAGTTCCTCATGGACAACTTCTATCTTTTTTGGAGGATCTCTTGATGTATCAGTTATTAAAGCAGCGGTAGCAACTTCAGATCCCGTTCCTGCAGTAGTTGGGATTGCTATTAGAAATTTTACTTTTTTCCGTAATCCAAGAGGAGCTCCAATACTAGGTAAAATCATAAAAAGATTTTGATCAGGCTTTTCATATTTTACTAAAACCATCTTAGCTGTATCCATAACACTTCCTCCACCAATGGCAATTATTATTGTGGGGTTATATTCTACACAAACTTTTGCTCCTTCTTCTATAGTTGATATTGGTACCTCTGGTAAAACACCAGACCAAATTTTGTAATCCATTTTGATTAATTCTAGAAATTCTCCAACAATTTTAACAAACTTTTTAGTAAATGAATCAGTAATAATTAATGCCCTTCTATCCTCTTTTTCAATAATAGCTTCTAAATATCTTGCAACTTTAAGCAAAGCTGATTTACCAGTATATATTCTTGATAAGAAAAAATTAGTTTCCAAGCCTCTTACGGCTCTAGCACCTAATATTGGCATCAGATCTTTAATTATTTGAGATTCATACCAAGTTGGCATCTTAAAATATCCCCTTTTTTATCTAAACAAAATTTATTTTTCAGATTAATAGATATTAAAGACCGATTTAATAAAAAAACATTTTTAATTCATTATTTAATACTATCTTAATTAGGTAAATATGAATATGAATATCTAACTTCAAAATTAAATTTACAATTCCTTGGTTTGAAATCTATGAACATTAGATTAAATATGAATGAAATGTACAAGGTTCCTCCAAAAAAAGTATTAGAACCTATAAAAGAATCAATTAATAATATAAATAGATATACTCCTCAAAAAGAGGTAGATCTTTTAATTGAAGAATTATCCAACTATGCAGATGTACCTCAAGAATCTATTTTCTTGAGTTCTGGTTCAGATTTAATATTAAAAGAGTTTATTTTCCTATTTTCAAATAATAGACAAATTGTAATTGCTGAGCCTACTTTTATAGTTATCAATAATTCCGCTCAAAATGCTGATAGTAATTTAATAAGAATCAGATTATATGAACCAGATTTCAATTTAAATTTAAATGCTTTGACAGATCAATTGAATAATCCCTCATTATTAGTATTTGATAACCCAAATAATCCAACGGGAAACTTGATCCTGACTCAAAATGATATCGAAACCATTTTAGAACATGAAAATGTAGTCTTATTAATTGATGAGGCTTACTTTGAATTCTCAAAAGTTAGTTATGTAAAATTAATTAGAAATTATTCTAATCTAGCTGTAGTAAGAACACTAAGTAAATCATTTGGATTAGCAGGATCAGGAATAGGATATTTGATTGGAGGGGAATTTATTAAAAAAAAATTTCAAGGATTAGAGATTATGTTACCCTATCCTAGTGTGATTGCCGGCATTAAAGCTTTAGAAAATCAGAATTATATGACAGAATATGTTACTGAAGTAGAATTTGAAAAAAAAAGGATTACAAGAAAAGTTTCTGAGTTAGAGATAGTTTCCTATCCAAGTTATACCAATTTTCTCTTAATGAAATCAAAATTACATCATGTTTCAGAAAAATTGGCAGAGCAAGGAGTCTTAGTGCATGATGCAACAAATCAATTAGGATCAGAATATTTTAGAGTTACAATTGGGTCTTTTAAAGAAAATAATTATTTTTTAGAAGCCCTTGAAAAAATCATAAAAGATTATGAAAATTGATTAAATATTTAATAAAAATAATTACATAATCTCTATTAAAATAACAATTATGTGAATTTAAGGTGATTATATGGTTGATAAAATTACAACTATTTCTGTAATTGGAGCAGGGTATATGGGACAGCAAATTATTGAAAAATCTGCTCTTTATGGATATAATATAAATATATTTGAGGTAAATCCTGAAGGATTAGATGATTTTATTAATAACATAAAAAAGAAAATTATTGAGAAAAAAATCAAAATAGAGATAAAAATCTATTCTAATCTTTCTGAAGCAGTGAAAAAAACAGATCTAATCATTGAGGCAATTCCAGAGAAGCTTGAATTAAAAAGAGAAATTTTTGCACAGATTGATAAAGCCGCACCACCAAATGCCATACTAGCTACCAATAGTTCTTCTATTCCAGTTTCAAAACTGGAAGACGTAGTTGAACGCAAAGATAAATTATTAAACATTCACTTTTACAATCTTTTTACTATGCCAGTAGCGGATATCATGCGTGGAACTTTAACAAGTAATGAAACATTCCAGAAAGGAAAGAATTGGATAAAGAATATTGATATTGTTCCACTTGAAGTTAAAAAGGAGTGTTATGGTTTTGTTCTTAATAGAATATGGAGAGCAATTAAAAAAGATTGTCTAAAGATATGGGCAGGAGGTCATGCTGATATTGAAACCGTGGATAAAGCTTGGCAAATTTTTTGTCAATATTTTATCACAAATGAATACGGTCCTTTTCAATTTATGGATAGAATAGGTCTAGATGTAATTTATGATATCGAAACTTCGTATTTCAAGAACAGTGGTCTTCCGGATGATAAACCACCAGATATACTTAAAGAAAAGGTTAATAAAGGAGAATTAGGCATAAAAACTGGAAAAGGGTTTTATAATTATAAGATCAAATAATTTTTTTTTGATTTTTAATTTACATAAATAATTCTTAAAGCTTTTATTATTAAATCATAATAGAAATGTCGGGAAAAAAAAAGCAAGAAATTCAAAGGATTAAAGAACTTGAAAGCATCAATTTAGCAAGAGAGGAAATTAGAGAGCTCGTAATAGAAACGAAAAAAGAAGTTGAAAAAGATAACGATTTATTGGCAGACCAAATAAATATTCAGCTTAATAATTACGGAATAAAATCTATCGATATTGTTGGCGCAATAGGAGCAGGAAAAACAGCGATTATAGAAAAAATAGCTGAAAGATTATCAAAAAAATATCAAATCCTAGTTATCTGTGGTGATATTACTACTAGGGTTGATGCGGATAGAATTGAAAAACATAATGTTGACACAGTACAGATAAATACCGGGCGAGAATGCGCTTTAAATGCATATCATATTCATCAAGTTCTAAAAAATCAAGACTTAGGTAAATATAATTTAATTTTTATAGAAAATGTAGGTAATTTAATTTGCCCATCTGATTTTAAGCTCGGAACAGATAAAAGAATGACTATTGTTTCGATTACTGAAGGAGAATGGGTTATTGAAAAACATCCAATGCTTTTTAAAATGTCTGATATTGCTGTCATTAATAAAATTGATCTCTTAGAAAGATTGGGAACTGATATTGATAAAATGATAAAAGATGCAAAGAATTTCAATCCGGATATAAAAGTTATAACTACTAGCGCTAAAGATGGAAAAAATATTGATAAATTAATTGAAGCATTAGAGTTATAGAAATTGTAGACGTGAGAAAAATGAAAAAAGAATTAAAAGAAATTGAAAAAATTATAAGTAGTTTGGAGTTAAATTCTCAAAGTCAAATCCGGGTTTTATTAGATAATTTTCTAAAAAATAACCTTAAAAAGAGTAAAATTGATAGATACATCGGTGATTATCCTACGTTCATAGAACCTGTCTATCTTGAAGATAATGTAAAAATTGGGGATGATGTTCTTTTAGGACCAAATGTATACATTGGGAAAAATGTCGAAATAAACAATTATGTAGAAATTATAAACTCAATTGTTTTTGATAATGCTATTATTGGTGAAAACATAAAATTGGATAATTGTATTATTGGAAAAAATAGTTCACTGAGCTGTAAAAATACTCCTATTAATAATTGTGTTGTAGTTGGAAATGTAAAAACAAAAGAAGAGCTTTACAAGATTATGTATAAATTCAAGTAATTTAATTTATTCATGATTATACATCTATAATTTAAATAAATTTGGCTACAATTTTGAATGATGACAAATATTTTAAGATAAATTTAAGAAGATGGAATGAACTTGTAGATATTAATAAAAAATCTAAATCATATGATTTGGATGGTTTTAAATCTGGAAAGTCATCTTTACTTCCTATAGAACTCAAAGAATTAGGAGATGTAGAAGGAAAATCAATATTACATTTACAATGTCATTTTGGGATGGATACACTATCTTGGGTTCGATTAGGTGCTAATGTAACAGGAGTAGACTTTTCAGATAAAGCGATTAATTTTGCGAAGAATTTAAGTGGTGAACTTAATATCCCTGCGAGATTTATCCATGCAAATTTGTATGATATACCAAACATATTAAATGAAAAATTTGATATTGTATTTACTTCATATGGTACTATTTGTTGGTTACCAGATTTAGTTAAATGGGCTCAAATTATTAGTAACTGCTTAAAATCTGATGGAGTTTTCTATATAATCGACGGTCATCCTTTTGGTTTTATAATTGATGAGAATCAGGAGCCTTTTAAAGTAGGATTTAATTATTTTTCTGAGGGAAACCCAGTTTATTTCGATGAGGGAGGTGCATATGCTGATCCTACAGCAGATCTCAAAAACCAAGCTTCTTTTCAATGGGATCATCCTATGGGTGAAGTTATTAATGCTTTGTTGGATGCAAATTTAGAAATAGAATTTCTTCATGAGTTTCCATATACATTCTTTAATATTCACCCTGATATGAAAGAGAGAGAAGATGGCTATTGGGAATTCGAAAATTTAAAATTCTCAGTCCCCATGATGTTTTCAATTAGAGCACATAAGAAAGTTTAGAGAGATTTCGAGTTTTTCGGATTTTTTGCTTGGAATAATCCAGAGATCCCTTTCATTTTGAATATTGAATTTTTTTTGATAATTTTTATAATTGCTTTTTCAATCTCAGGCTTTATTTCTTGAAAGTTAGGATAGTAATTTTTTTGGAACATTGATTGAATATATTTCATTAAAGGATCTACTGAGGGAATATTTACAGGATTAACATACTCAAATAACTCAATTTCTTTGAAAAATGGTTTTAATATTTCTTCCCCTGTTTCATTTCTAAATTCACTAAAAAACTTATTTTTCATTTCGATGTCTAAATCGAACTGGGAAAGAAAATTTTTAAGTTCTTGAATATGATTCCTGCTAACTGTAGTTGAAATGAATCTGCCACTAGGTTTTAATACACGGTTTATTGATAAAAGAGCTTTTTGAATATTTGGAACGTGATATAACATATGACACGCTAAAACCACATCAAAACTCTGATTTGGATAAGGAATTTTTTCTGCATCTATAATTTTGAACTTAATTGGGAGTTTTAGAGATGCTAAGTTTCTTTTAGCAGTATTCAGCATATTTTCCGAGAAATCTGACAATATTATAGAACAATTTGAAGGAATTTCTCTGAGATTCTCAAGCCATAATTGCCCTGTTCCACATCCGAGTTCCAATACGCGTTCCTTTTCTTTTAGTTTTATCTTCTTAAAAATCCATTCAGGAAGAGATTCTGGATTAGTGCCAAATGACCATAGATTTATCCTTTTACCTAAATTTTCATTTGTCTTATACTGTTGTTTCGCATATTGTTTTATAGTATTATCTTTTTTCATAAAAAATGATAAAATCTATTCATTTAAGATATTTTTCATAGAATAATGAAAAATTTATCAAATTATGAAATGTGAAGAAACTATAAAGAAAAAGAACATAAAAAAAGAAAAATTAAAAATTATTGATTTGTTTAAGGCCAAGTAATTGGCAATGAGACTGTCAAATTAATAAATATCAATGCGTACAAAGTAGAAAAGTTAATTCTAAACAATAAATTAGCTGTCTCTGTTACTAATCCCTCATTATAGGTTGGATCGATACTGATATTTATCTCTTGATTTAGTGTTAATGAAAATGAGTGAAAAGTGTTTTGATACGGAACTGGTGACCCACCTATTTTTGTATCGAAAGGAAGTAAAACTGGATTACTACTTGTGAGACAGATAATTTCAGCGTTTAGAACTACATTATTAATCGCGTATAATCCCATATTACTTACATTAAATCTCATTGTGATTGTAATTGTATCATCGGAGTAATCTGGATCAGGGTTTACACCAGGATCTCTATCAAAACCAAAGTTATCTCCAAGATTAACTCTGAGATTCATTCCACTAAATACAATACTGCCAAAATATCCAACAATTACAAGGCTTGCAATGATTCCAAGTACCTTGAAAATAGTGCTGACTTTGAACTCTCTTTTCACCTTTACTTTATATTCTTTCTTTTTACTTAATTCAATGGCTTCTACTAAGTATCTTAATCCTCTTATTATAGTGGCGCCTAAAAGTAACCATGCTATAAATCTTAAACCTAATAGAACCTGAACATAAGTAATATCAATATAGTAAGTTCCAAGAGTAGTTCCTGGATCGAAACCTCCAAAAATGTAGAAAAGGAAAATTCCAGAATAAACTGTAATTCCAAATCTAACTAGACGATTCGCGGGGGTGTCTTCAGGAAACAGGTACCTTAGGATAGCAATAACTATTCCAATGATTCCAAAAACGATGATACCTATTCTATAGACATCGCTAAAAGTCATAATACCATATAATTCGAGAAAGTAGAATAATAACAGAGGAATAACGAGATAAAGTACCGCAGCAATAATTCCATGTAAAATTGCTTTGCCATATTGAATTTCCATAACTCTTTAACCTGTTTTAATTTTGTTTATTATAATTTAGATAAAATATTATCCTAAATATCTCCTTAGTCGTATATAAATTTTCACACTATAGAGTCATTTTTTGTAATATTTGCAAAAATTATCATTGGATTGAAAGAATAGATTCTATATTTTCCCATCCATAAGCATTTTCAATGTACTTTTTTCCACCAATTTCAATAGATTGCTCCCCTAGATATTGACCTCCTATTTTTTTATAAAATCTTTGGTAAGGATTTTCTTTTAACACCCAAACAATCATACTTTTTATTTTATTCTTTAGAAAATATCTAACTATTAGCTTAACTAATTGAGTACCAATTTTTTTATCTTGAAAGTCTTTCAAAACATATATAGCACATAATTCTCCAACATATTTTTCAGATTGGACAGGAATTATAAGAGGATTATACTTTTCAAGAGTTGCTAAAGCAAATCCAACAATATTATTCTGCCTTGATTCAGCAATGTAAATCTTTGCTCCATGTGTAGGATTTTCTAATCTTTGTTTCCATTTTTCTTTTTTATCCTTATAGGATAATCCTTGAAGGAAGTTATCTGATATAATTCCATTATATGTTGTCTTCCAAGTATTTATACCTACTTTTATTACACCTTTTAAATCTGACAGATTAGCTTCCCTGTAATTCATTTTTCTATTTAATCACCTATATATTAATGAGTTAACATGATTCCAAAAAATAGTATTGAGATGCTCGAAATCAGATCTCTGCTCCATTATCATTGTAAAAAGGGGTATTAATTACTCAAACCACATTAATCATCATTTTCGAACATCTATTTAATATAATTATTTTGAAAACAGATAAAACTTTCATAATAAACAAGAGTTCAATAGACAAAATTTAAAAATTTAAATAAAGGAATAGTAATTTATGGAGAAAAATGAGTTTGGTAAACACTTAGAAAGGCTTAAGTTAAAAATAAAGCAATTAGATGATCTTTGTGATGAGTTAGAAAAATTAATATTAAAAAGGATTGGGCAAGAGAATAGACAATGGCTCTCAGCTTTACAGAGTGGTCGACTAGATATTGAGGAAATTAAATCCACTGGTGAATCAATGCTTAATAAATATAAAGAATTACTTGAAAAAGAACAAGTAATCCGTGAGAAGGACTCGATAAGAAAACTTGAAAAAATTGAAAAGGAGAAAAAGAAATTTTTTGATTCTATTGATGATATATTGGAAATATGTAAACTACTTGAGGATAACTTAAGGATAACATTATCACAAATTTAAATCTTCGTGAAACCCGTCTTTCACGATAAATCATATCATGACAGTGATATTGCGATAATATCATAGTATTACCTATTTACATCAAAATTTTAAAAACAAGAATCTTTAATTAATAACACTTACTTTTAAAAAAACTTGAGTGT
>JAEOTV010000299.1 GCA_016839635.1 Promethearchaeota archaeon
AATAACAAAACAACTCCAAGGAAGAGCTGAAGGAAGACAAGTACCTGATGCAAAAGTTGGGTTATGCCACAATTTGGGTGGAGCATTTACTGTCTGTTCTGTAACCGTTTTAGGTCAGAGAGATTAACTTATAAATACTTAACTTTTTTTTCTTTTTATCTTATTCAAAATCTTTAAACCTTGTCTCTAAATTAGATTGAATAGATCTATATAAAACACCTTCGGTTTCAACAAAATTATTTTCTTCCAAAATCCTTTTTACCTTTTTAAAGTATTTTTTTGCTTTTCCATAAGATGAACTTCCTTGAACATCGAATACAGGATCCATTATATATCTTTCAGCTCCATATACCTCTGTTTCAGAGATTTTCTTGATATACATTAACCCTATTTGATTATAGAGTTTTGCCTGTTCAACTTGTAAGCCAATTTCTTCATAAATCTTTTCAGCTTTCTTAAAATGATTAATTGCTTGTTTTAAATTATCTTGAACATGATTTAATTTTCCTAATCTAAAATGACTTTCAGCCAATACCCTATAGAATTTCTTTTTAGCAGCTTTTTTAATGGAAATAGTATATGCTTCATAGGCCTCATTAAGCATTCCAAGCTCATAATTAAAATCTCCCAAATATTTATAAAATTCATGAAGATATTGTGATTCAGAACATGTTTTACTAAGTTCTATTGCTTCTTGAACATATTTTAAGCCTAACTCATTTGCATTGATATCGTAACATAGTTCTCCAAGATTTAATAAAATTTCAAATATTTCCGCTTCATTTCCGAAATTTTTTGCAACTACTAAAGCTTTCTCCAAATTTTTTAACTTTTCATATGGTTTTTCTTCATTTGGATAATTCATACAAAACACTAATATGATTTGTAGATAAAATAATATATAAATTCTGTTTTAAAACTCTAAAACTATTATTATCTCATTAAATATTAAATTTTTTAGTAAGCATTTTAGAGAAAAAAGAATAAGAAAGTATAAAAAAAAATGTATTAGATTTTTATTTTTTATTCAATTCCGATTTTACCAGCGTATTTTACTATTATAAATATAACAAGCGCTATAATTATGAAATTGATGAAAGCTGCTATAAAATTTCCTATCCCAAACACACCAATTTTAATATCTTGAATAGTGTCAAATCCAGGGATGAATATTCCTATGATCGGTGTTATTATATCTTGAGCTAATGACAAAATTAGGGCATTTACAGCAAGGCCGAGTATAAATGCTGAAGCTAACCCAAGTATTTTATATTTTTTGATAAATTGTAAAAATTCAGCAGCAATATTTTTTGGTTTTTCTGGTACAGGTTCTGGTTTCGGGCTTAGGAGTTCACGGATTTTTTTTAGTTCTTCTAACATATCATTTTCTTTTGACATATTATATATCTCCTTAAAATCACTACAATGAGAAATTTCATGTAGGTAAAAATATTGTAATTATAGTTTTTTCAATATTATTTAAAGATTATCTCTTTTTTTTAGAAAAAGGAATTATAATTATCTAAGACATTGTACCCTTAAAAAAACAAATCCATAATATCATATAATTCAATTAGTTTTTCAACTGTAAGGTTAGATTCTGCTTTTAGGTCATCAAATGATTTACTTATCAGGGATTTTTGATCTTTCCAGAACAAAGTATAAATCAATCCATGATACTTTCCATAGACCAATAATCCCCCTTCAAAATCAGAATCTCTTTCAACAGATATTGCTCCAATTGTATTATCTTCTTCATATTCAGTCAAAAAATCAATTAATGCTTTATAAAATTTAGAACTCATAAAGGGTCTATCTGAAACAGTAGCTACTTTATGTTCAAATCCTCTTCCTCCTTTCCGAGGGACTTTTAAATGATAAAATCTTATATCATCTTTTAGCTCATTTATCCGGTTCCGAGCATTTTCAAGCAATTGCCCATTAAGAGAAATTTCCTCTTCAGTTCCGATGTCATCTATTTTTTGAGACCCTCTATGTTTACCATTATTATCAATAAAAGCAATAAAAGGAGGACAGCTTGAATTATCTGAATGGTTTTTTATTAATACTGTGAAGAGACCACTTTTTTTCTCATAATCTATATACTTTCTAAAACTTTCTTTACAATATGGACAAATCATATTAATTAAAGGTGAATCTTCAGAACTAGTCATGTCTTCTCAAAACGATAATCAATTGAGAATTTTTAAACTTTAGTAAATCCAAAAATAACCTAGAGGTTTTATTGCATGTTGTATTTTATATCCAATTTCATTAAATTTTGGTATATCTTAATGAAAAAGATCATTTTTATTTTACCAATAATATAACCTAATATGAAATTCAAAACTATTCCCTTGAGTATTATATCTGGATTTACCGCAATTTTATTGTATTATTTGTTTGCAATTATTTCCATTTCATATTTCCCCACATCTTTTAATCCATGGACCGATTTATGGACTCATTTGAGATGGTTTAATTATAACCCGAATGGTGCCTTATTTTTTAGAATAGGAAATATATTTTTTGGCCTTTTTTTAATTCCTTATTTTATTGGTTGGAAAAAATGGTATGCCGAAAATAGAATTAAAAAAATTAAAATCAGAATTTTCCAAGGAATTGGTTGCTTTCTCTCCATAACAATTATTTTAAATGAAATTTTTGCAGATATAGATATATCTTTCTCTATTTTTTCAAGCTTTTCTTTATTTTCAATTATAGTAATTTTACTAATACCTCCTATTCTACTGTTTAAACATCAAAATTTCATAAAATTGATATTAGTTTATGCGATTATTACATTAAGTTTCAATATTTATTTTGCCTATCTTATCCTAACTGATGCAATAATAATTGAATTTAGAAGCATCGAATTGTTAATAGTTATCTTAAATCACGGATATATTTGTTTAATGGCTTATAATATAATGAAAATAGATAAATCCTTAACTAGAAACTAAAGTATTGTATTTTTTAAATCTATTATTTAAAGTAATGAGCTTTCTAATTTACACATAAGACTATTAAAATGAGAATAGTAAGAAAGTTGAATATTATTATATTCTGAATTGATTTGGCTTATTTTCAAATAAGGTTTTTGGTCATATTCAAAAATTATTTAATTTTAAATTAATTTCATTTAGTTATGAGTAATAAGGGTTTTAATAAATTCCAAGGGGACATAAACACTCAGAGTGTGAAATATCTCGCTGATCCTCAACTCAGAAATATAGTGAATGTTTCAATAGCTCTCGCTCGGCCATTATTAGTAAAAGGGGAACCAGGAACTGGGAAAACTATGCTTGCTCATGCTATTGCTGAAAGTCTCGGAAAAAGATTGATAATCTGGAATATTAAAAGTACATCCGAAGCTGTTGATGGATGTTATATGTATGATACAGTTCAGAGACTGAATGATAGTAGGTTTGGGTGTGAAGATCGGGATGTTGATAATATTCACGATTATATAACACTTGGGCCTTTAGGAGAAGCTTTCGTATCTGAAGAACAAGTTGTTCTATTATTGGATGAAATTGATAAAGCAGATATTGAATTTCCTAATGATTTATTGCAGGAATTAGATGTTATGGAATTTTACATTAAAGAAACTAAAGAATTCGTGAAAGCCAAAACTAGACCAATTGTAATAATTACCTCAAATAATGAAAAAGAACTCCCCGATGCATTTTTAAGAAGATGTGTATTTCACTGGATAGAATTTCCTTCCAAAAACTTTATGGCAGAAATATGTAAATTACATTATCCAAATTTGAAAGAAAATCTATTAAATCAATGCTTACAACATTTTTATGCTATACGGGCTATTACGAAATTAAGAAAAATGCCATCAACTTCTGAACTTCTTGATTGGATTGGAGTTTTACTGAAAAGTGGCATCTCTCTTGAGGAATTAAAGAAAGGAATTCCATTCCTAGGAGTTTTAATCAAAAAGGAAAAAGATTTTGAAATTGCAATGGATAAAATAAAATTCCCAACATAAGACTCCATTTGTATTCACAATATTAAATTTAAAATATAATTCTCATTCTAATCTGTTAACAGTCAGTCTTCAAACGTAAAGTTGGTTTTTGAGAAAATAAAAAAAAAAAAGGATTTAATTTTTTGTAATTAATATCAATTAATATCTTATTCGCGATAACATGGATAAAAGTATAAGTTCCTCATAGAGTTATATGGGAAACCCTTCAAGGTGGCAGCATGTACAAAATATAGTTTGTCATATTGTACAGGCATATGAAAGGCTCGTACATCAATAATATAACCCTGAATTTGTTTGTATAATGCATATCTTGCATTAGTATCAGTTTCAGCAGCTGTGACAGCTAAGAGATTATTTAAGTGTGGGTCATTAATTCTTGCAAAGTTAGAATCAGAGGCAGGATTGACTAATGGATCAATCATGTTGAAGGTTTCAAAGTAATCAGGACCCCATCCAACATAATAGATATGAAGTCTGTCAGGATGAAGTTGCCCCGTTCTAATGAATTGATCCCATGTTAGGACCTGAGGAGTAACATCGACACCTATTA
>JAEOTV010000093.1 GCA_016839635.1 Promethearchaeota archaeon
AATTCGTTGAGCTTCTTTTAAAATTCTCTGTTTATCCATTATAATCACAGTAATAAATTCTTTTTTTTCTCACTATAATAAAAAATAGACTTTCTTCTTAAAAATATTTACAATACCTCTAAAAACAATTTAAAATACAGTTAGGATTAAAGACTTCCTAAAGCAAATTAAAAGTTATTTAAATAACCCAATAATATGGAATATCTTCTCCATTTTCTTCTTTGGCTGAAAAAATTCTATTCAAATATTCTAGATTGAAATAAGTGTCAACTTCTTCCTCATTTAGTTGATCAAAAAACGTCCATTCAAAAGGGGAATAATAATCTTTAGGTAATATTAATACAACCTCAGTATTATAGGATGATTTCAACTCTTTTAACATATTCGTACCATTAGAAATATGTAAAGATGGATGAATATACTGAGTTTCTACTAGTAAAAAGTAATGAATCGATTCTAAAGTAAGTTCTTTATTTTTATCCTTAAAAGGATAATCATAATAGATATAAATCGCATACCACCCAAATTTAGAAATAATTACTTTTTCATTAGAAGTATAATTACAATACCATTGTATAGAATTAACCTCTCGTTCTTTTAAAAAAAAACTCTCTCTTGAAGCTGAATCAAATAAATATGAGCTGAACATTGAAAAAAATAAAATAAAAACTAAGAAAAACTTGAATTTTTTCTTTTGAAATGAGTTATTCTGAATTAAGTTATACAAATAAGCTAAAAATCCTATTACAATCATTATTAAAGTTATATGTAATACTCTTAAAAAGAAAGTGGTGATCCCGATTGTTGCATCAAATAAATATATGACTAAAAAGAGTAAATCTATGGCTATCCCCCAAAGATATATGGGTTTTGCTCTAGGTTTATATTGGAAAATTGCCATTCCCCATATCGCAAATAAAGCGATGAACAAGATGTCAATAAAATAAAAAATATACACTATATTTATATTAAACATAGTGAGGGTAAAGAATATAAAAATAGATGACGAAATGATTGCAATACTAAAAATTAGTAGAACTATGTATTTATCTTCTATTTTCGTGTAAATATTCTTTTTCTTACCACTTATTATTAGTCTATATGTTCCCCGCGTAAAATTCATCGATTTTCGATAATGTAACAGAACTAAACTTACAAAAAAAATAACCGCAATAAATCCAAAAAATATATAATACCATGGCAAAATGTTTAAAGGATTAAAGACTTGAAAATGTCCTGTACTTATATTAAGATAATAGAAAATTAAAAAAATACCAAAGAATAATATTAAAAGTAGAAAATCAATACCCCTTCTATAATTTATCGCAAAGTATATCAGATAAACCCAAAAATAGGAGATTAATAAAATCATTGTTATTAGAGAATGAGTAAGAAAAGAGCTTATGAATATAAATGTTAGTAAAATGTATAAAAATACCATATTTGGCAAAATATTTTCCTTTTTAGGAATTTGTTCCCTTATTAGAGGTTGTAATCTGACATATAAAATAAAAAAGATAACTAATCCTTGTATTAAGGCAATACCTGATGGCCAGAATTGAGCCATCATAAAAAAAGTAAATCCAAATGACGAAAATAAAAGATAAACACCAAAAATAGCTATATTTTTATTTTTAAAAATCCTTCTTAGAAAGTTGTAAATTATTAATGATGATAAAGGAATAGTGTAAAATAAATAAAATTTAGGTAATAAAAGTAGATCCAATCCAGAAAAGAAATGAATAACCGCCCCAAATATATGTAATCCTAATGCTCCATAATACTCATTCATTGGAATATAATTTATTTCTGTTATATATTTAACAATTGAAATATGAAGCCATGGATCAGTTCCAGCAAAAAACCTTGTATTAACAATATTTAATATACAAATTAATATGATGAAAATAACTAACAAAATCCCATTTAAAGAAATATATCTCTTGATAAAATTAGATAAAGAAAAATTTTCATCGTCTAGATTATTATACTCAATAGATTTTGCTTTTTTAAAAAAAACACCTGTTTTTCGATGAAATACTTGAAAAATCGCTATAATAATGAGTGAAAAGTAGGCAAGTGTTAAAGTGATAAGGAAAAATTCAAATGTTATTAATAAATTTAAGCAACAACCAATAAATCCGACAATTATATAAAATGATAAATTAGATACTATCGTAATTCCTAATTTCTCGCGGAAATTAAAATCTAAATCCTCTAAGATTATAAAAAAGATTGGATAAGAAGGTAAAAAAAGAATTGTAAAAATTGTGCTAATAGATATCATAAACAACCAAGGAATTGATAAAGAAGTAGAATGCAGAATTTCTTCTATATTGAACAGTTTTAAATATAAAAATAAAATACAAATTAGTGAGAGTATAAAAAATGTTAATTGATTTCTGTGAATTATTCTTACAATTACTTTCTTCAACACATTAGAGTATTTTTTCATAATTTAAAGAAAGCTAATATAATTCTATTATGAGTATTTAATTTTCAAATTGTTGTAATTATTTATACCTTATCAAATAACCCAATAGTATGGTGTATCTTCGCCATCTTCTCCTTTTGCTGAAAAAATCCTATTTAAATAATCCAAAGTGTAATATTCTTCAATCTCTTCTTCACTTAATTGATCGAAAAATTGCCAACTAAATTCTAAATAATATTTTTTAGGTAAAATTAAAATAACTTCGGTATTATAAGATAATTTCAACTCCTTTAATATATTTCCACCTTCAGAATGATGTAATGAAGGGTGAACAAATTGATTTTCTACAAGTAAGAAATAATGGATTTCTCTGAATGGAAGTTTATCATAGTTAGTTTCATACGGATAATCATAAAACATAAAAATCGGGCTCCAGCCAAATTCAGAAATAATAACTTGTCTGTTATATGTATAATTTGAGTACCATCGTACAGAGATCACCTCTTGATTTTTTAGACTAAAATTTTCGATTGTTACTGAATTTTGAAAGAACGAGATAATTAAAGTAAATATTATTAATAGTAAAAAGAAAATCTTGAAATTTCTATTTTGTATAGTATTCATTTTAATGGACTTATAGAAATAAGCTACTAAACCTATTGTAATTACTATTGAAGCTATATAAAAGATTCTTGAATAATATCCTGTAACTTTTATTAGTACATCAAATAAGAAGAATAATAATAAAATAATACCTTGAGCTAAGAACCAGAAAAATAATGGTTTTCCTTTAGGTTTATATTGGTAAAGAAGCAAACCCCAAAAAGACATTAGACATAAAATGATTATGTCGAAAGTGTTAAAAATGCTTAGAATATCAAATTTGAAAATAAGTAGGTTTCCAATAGCAAAAAGCGAGCATAGAATTATAATACTACTTAATACTACAGGAATTAAGTATTTCTCTTCTATTTTCCTGTAGATTCTATTTTTCTTTCCAAATATAATTAACTTAAACCTTCCTTTAGTAAAATCTAATGATCTTCGATAGTGTTTAAGAATTATAAGTTCAAATATTGTGAAAACTACTATTCCGATAAAAAAAGAATACCAAGGTAATATAGTAACTGGTATAAATACTCTGAAATGTCCTGTACTAATATTTAAATTATAAAAAATAAAAAAAATGCATAAGAAGAAAACCAACAGAAGAAAATCAAAACCTCTTTTATAGTTGTTTACAAAATATATTGAATAAATCCACAAATACGAGAAGATAAAAATCATAGCTATTAATGAATGAGTCAGAATAGAGCTAATGAATACTAAAGTCGATAGAATATATGAAAATAGGAGATTTGATAAAATTTCTTTTTTTTTTGGAATTTTTTCATTAATTAAATATTGTAATCTAAGATAAATTAAAAAAAAAATGAATAATCCTTGAATTAACACAATACCTGAAGGCCAGAATTGAGTGTTCATATATATAAAACCCAATGATGAGAAAGCAAGTAAAAAAACCCCAAAAGTAGCTAGGTTTTTATTTTTAAATATCCTTAATAAAAGATTATAGACAATTAATGAAGATAATGGAAGAGTATAGAGAATAAAATATTTAGGTAACATAATGAGGTTTATACCTGTAAAAAAATGAATTACTGCTCCAAATATATGTAAACCTAAGGCTCCATAATATTCATCATAAGGGACAACGTGATTTTCAGTTATATACTTTATAATAGATATGTGGACCCATGGATCCGTTCAAGCAAAAAATGGAGTTATTATAATATTCAGTACACAAATTAAAACTATGAATATAATTAACAAAACAGCAGTTCCGGAGAACGATTTCTTGAAAGAATTGAAAATAGACAACTCTTTATTAATCTTAGACTTTTTTTTAAAACCTTGTAATGAGTCTTGTTGACGCTTAAATCTTTGCTTAATTCTTTGGATTGTTAAAATTAAAGTAATAGAAAAATAAGCTAAGGTTAATAGAATAAGAAAATAATTGAAAGTTGTTGGTATATTAAAGGAGGAACCAATAAATCCAATTACTATATAAAATGATAAATTAGATACTATAGTAATTGAAATTTTTTCTTTAAAATTGAATTTCTTGTCTTCCAGTAAAATAAAAAAGATAGGATAGGAAGGTAAGAATAAAATTGTAAATATTGAACAGAGTAATATTAAAAACTGGAAAATGATAGATATTGAAGTTAATCGTAAGATAGCATCTATACTAGTTAGCTTCAAATATAAAAAACTAATACAAAATAAGGAAATTATTAAAAAAAAAAAATGGATATTAGATTTTATTCTAAAAGTTAATTTCTTTAAACCATAAGAGAGATATTTCATATTAATGAAAAATTTCAATCTAATACTTTTACGAATATTTAATTTTCAAATCATTTTAATTTTATATATCTTATTAAAAAAATTATTGAAAAATAATAACGTATCTTTTGAATAATTAGAAGATTCTAAATCTATGCAATCCTCCGATCCTAAAATATCAATAATATTTCCATCGTATAATGGAGCAAGATTTCTCAAAAAAAATTTAGATTCAATAAAAAAGCTAAATAACTTGGAGGAAATCGAACTAGTAATAATTGATAATATGTCCAAAGATTCGAGCATTAATGTAATCAAGTCCTATGAAAAAGATATTAATATTAAACTGATTGAAAATAATATCAATCAAGGATTTGCTGAAGCATGTAATTCTGGAGTTCGCAATTCTAAAGGTGATTTCATTTTTATCACAAATCAGGATGTAATTTTTTCACCAGATTTCTTTGTGAAATTAACACAAATTTATGTTAATTTTAAAAAGAATCATGAAATTGCTATATCTCCCGCGTTAGTTTTTGATAATGGTATTATTCATTATTTTGGAGCAAAGAATCATTTTCTTGGGTTCTCATATACTCCGGAATTAGGGGAGAAATTACCTAAGAATAAAATAATAAAGAGGACTCAAAGGTTTTCTGGTGGCACCTTATTTATTAAAAAAGACTTCTTTTTAAAATTGGGAGGATTTGATAAGATTTTCTTCATGTATTATGAAGATACAGATCTTTCCTTGAAGATGATAAGAAATGGATATAATATTTACACAACTAATGATCCTCATTTAATCCATCAAAAACATGATCAATCATTAAACCAAAATCAATACTTTTACCTTGAAAGAAATAGATTTATTGTAGTTATCAAAAATTTTAATTATATTTCCAAACTAATACCATTTTTCATTATTATAGAGCTAATATTATTATTTCATTCTATTTTTATTAGAAAATTTAAATTAAGGTTGAAAATATATCTAGAGCTTATTTTTAATGTTAAAAACTTGAAATATCTAAGAGAAAAATCAAAAAAAGAAGGAAAGCTTCTTTCTTATCAAAAATTATCAAAAACTTTAGATCCCGTTCTACTTGGGAACTTACAAAGGCTAAAAGCTTTTAGAAAATTGTTGAAAATATTGAATAGATTTCTTAAACTTGTATAACAAAAATGTTGTTTTTAAAAGTTAGAAGTTTAGTTGAAAAATTATTGAATCAATTTTTCAAAAATATTACAAATACTCTGGTAGGAAGTCTTCTTTTTTATTATATTATTTTAAAAGGTAGATTTGGAATATATAGACTCGATTCTCTCACAGGAAAAAATATTAGAAATTTTGTGTCTAACTGTACAAGTATCTTTGCTTCAAGAGAGCTTAAACGATTAAGTACTGAAGCAAAAACTATGGAAGAGATCATTAACCTTGGCTTTTCTTTTCGATATTCTCTTTCAGATATTCCTTCTTTTTTAACTTATAATTTACAATTAGTGATTTTTCAAAATAAATATGAAATGATTGAATTTTCAAAATTAATAGATAAATTAAAACCAAAAATAATTCTTGAAATTGGAACAGCAATGGGAGGAACTTTATATTTATTATCTAGATTCTCCGCTTCAAAAGCAATTTTAATATCTTTAGATCTCCCAGAAGTAATAGTTGGAGGAAAATTCTTTCCGAGTAACCCTTCTTTTTTTAAGAAATTTGTCAAAAAAAAACAAAAAATCATATTAATAAGAGATAATTCCCATAAATTTTCTACATTACAAAAAATTAAGAGAATTTTGAAAAATAGAAAAATTGATGTATTATTTATTGATGGAGATCATACCTATGAAGGTGTAGAGAAAGATTTTGAAATATACAAATCCTTAGTCAAATCTGGTGGTTTGATATGTTTTCATGATATTGTTCCTGGTTTATATGATAATGTTGGAGGTGTTCCTGATTTCTGGAGGAAGATTCGCAAAAAATATAATTCTCGTGAAATAGTTGAAGACTGGAATCAGGGGGGATTTGGGATTGGAATTATTCTGGTTACTTAGTTCGAGTTTCTTAAAAAAATTAAATGAACTTTTCAAATTTTTGAAATTGATATTACAATAATTTGCTTCCTAATATCCGATCATAATTTCAAAATTTTTGGATTTTTTTAATATACTTATAATCCGAAATTAATAATTTTCCGCAAGATCGGTTTGTTCTTCTCCTAAGCCCTATTCTGAATCCTTGCCATATAGATTTAAGCCGTATGATAATTGATTCAAATTTTCTTGTTAAAACACTTAAAATTAATGCTCCCAAATGCAAAACACAAAAAATGTAATAATAAATCAATAGATCAATAAAGTTTGCGTGTTTCCACACTAGAATTTGAGAATTTCTTGTAAAGAAATAATGATTAAAAATCATTCTTTTTTCATCTATAAATCGTGGAATATTATGATAAATATGTACTGTTGGAACATAGTAAGATTTATATCCGTGCTTTTGGGCTCGCAAATTCCAATCTGGATCTTCATGGTACATGAGAAAAATTTCATCCATTAATCCAATTTCATCAATAATTTTCTTTTTTATAAAAACTGCTGTACCTGGAGCAAATCCAATTGTTTCAATATCATTATATTTTTTATCATATGGATCATACTCCAGATGGCCTCGATTTCCTATAACAATCGCAGATCTAAAGTTAAGATAAGCTCCAGTATTCCAAAGAAGAGTTTTATCTTTATATACTTTTATTTTCGGTGTAATCATTCCTGCATCTGGATTTATTTCTAAAAAGTTTACCATTGCTTCTAAATAATTGGGGGTCAATATTACATCATAATTTAATAAGCAGATATAATCTCCTTTTGCTATTTTTATTGCTTTATTATTACCTGCTACAAAATAGAGATTATTTTCATTTCTAAAGAGTTTTAATTCTAGTTTTTGTTTAAATTGGTTAAGGGAATTTTTAAGTTCTATGTATAAATTGTGTTTAGAACCATTATCAACTAAAATTACTTCGAATTTTTTATATGTTTGTCGTGTCAATGATTTTAAACATTCCAAAGTATAGTTGTAATTATTATAATTTAGAATTATAACAGATACTAACTTTTCCACTACCAATCACTTAAAATTTTGTCTTGTTATGTAATTATTTGTTTAATTAAAAATTCTGAAGTTTTTGTACATATTTGAAATCTTTTATCATACTTTTTCTACAAGATTGACGAATTCTTCTCTTTAATCCAATTCTTAAGCCCTTCCATAGTGCAATAATATCAATGAATATAATTGAAATTCTTTTTCTTCTTAGTTCTTTAATGAATTCAAAAAATAGAGCATATAGATATATAAAATAAAAAATTAATAAATTTCTTAGAGATGCAAATTTCCATACAAAAATTTGCATATTTCTTTTGAAAAAGAAATTATTAAATATTTGTCTTTTATTATTTGGAGTTCTCTTAATTGGAATCTTATGATAAACAATTGTAGTAGGAACATAATAACTTTCATAACCTATTTTTTTTGCTCTAAAATTCCAATCAGGGTCTTCCCAATACATAAAATAAATTTCATCAATTAAACCAATTTTTTCAAGATAATCTTTTCTTACAAATAAGGCAGTTCCTGGAGCAAAATCTATAGTATCAATTTTATTATATTTTTCATCATTTGGATCATAATTTAAATAGCCTCTATTAGTGACTACTGCTGAAGTTTTAAAATTTACCTGTCCTCCCGTAGTCCATATATAATCTGTATCTGGATATAATTTGATTTTTGGTGAAATCATTCCTGCTTGAGGATTTTTTTCTAAGAAATCAACCATTTTTTGAATAAAATCTGATAATACTTCTGTATCATTATTTAATAAACAAATATAATCCCCATTTGCTATTTTAATAGCTTTATTATTTCCCGCTCCAAAATATAAATTAATCTCGTTTCGAATTAAGTTTATAGTTAATTCATGATCAAATTGTTTTAATCCCTCAATTAAATTCAGAAAGATATCATTTTTTGAACCATTATCAACAAGAAGAATTTCAAAATCGTTATATGTTTGATTCCTTAATGATTTCAGACACTCAATTGTGTCTATATTAGAATTATAATTTATAATTATTATGGAAACTAATTTTTGCATAAAAATTCTTAATATTATAGTAAATTAAACGTATGAAATTAAAAATTTTTGAATTATCTTAAATTTTACTACTTAAAATGATTCTTTTTCGAAAAAATAGATTTTAGAGAAAAAACATCATTAAAAAAATAAAATTAATATCTGATAATAATTTTTAAATCAAATGTTAATGCGATGAACAGTATTTCAAGTTACCATGAGTAGTATTAGACTAATGACATTCTTAGGGAAAATTTTTGGTTATAATTTAAATGATATTTTTGATTCAGTTAAAATAAACTTAAGATTAATATCTTTTAAAGCAGGATTGGAGCTAAGAAAATTAAGTTTAAAATGTAAAAGTCTAGAGGATTATTATAACCTAATAAATTCGTTCAAATATACTTTTTATAAAAATTCTAAATTTGTTGTTGGTATAAAATTCTATCAAAAAAAAGAAGAAATTATCGAATTCATCAAATTTTATTGGAAAAAAAATCCAAAAATAATCCTTGAAATCGGAACGTATGAAGGAGGAACATTATTTTTTTTATCAAAGTTTGCTAATCCTAATGCTAATATTATAACAATCGATTTACCACTTATACGCAAAGGGTTGGGGTATTCTCCCGCTAAGATTCCTTTTTTAAAATCTTTTAGATCAAGAAAACAGAAATTTTATATCATTCGAAAAAATTCTCAAAAAATCTCGACAGTTGAAAAAGTCAAAAGAATATTAAAAGGTAGAAAAATTGATGTTTTGTTTATTGATGGAGATCATTCATACGAAGGTGTAAAAAAAGATTTTGAAAATTATTGCCCTTTTGTTAGAGAAGATGGAATTATAGCTTTTCATGATATAGTCGAGCATCCAAAGAAATCAAAATGCAAGGTTTCTGAATTTTGGAATGAGATTAAAGCAAAATATGAATGTAAGGAATTTATAAGTGAAAAGCAGGAAAAATGGGCAGGTATTGGTTTAATAATAAATAAAAATTAAATTTTAAATTGATTTTTTAAATTGACGTCACCAAACATCATATTTATTGTATTGGACGCTTTAAGGGCTGATAAAGTAAATTCAAATTATAAAGGCAAGAGTTTAACTCCAAATATTGAAAAATTAGTAAGAAACTCGTTATTTTTCAAAAATTGTATCGCAAATAGCACATCAACATTACCATCTCACCTATCTATGTTTACAGGATTATATCCTACTCAAATTAAATTATCTGGAAAAAAATTAAATAGATTGAGCTCTAAAGTACCTATTTTAACTGAAATCCTAAAGAATCAAGGATATTACACTGTATGTTATACTGAAAATCCATGGGTGAGTAGTTATTTTAGAGTAACTAGAGGATTTGATAAAATTCTCAAAAATTATGGATTATCATTTTTTAATTTGAGTAAAAATACAATCTTAGATTCCATGAATTTTCTTTTAAATTTATTTAATAAATTTATTGTTAAAAGAATAAAAAATGAGAGATTTTTAGATTCATGGGCAATTATTAAACTGATTATTGAAGATTTCAATAAAAAAATAATACGAACCATATTTTGGAAAAATTTTTTATTCGAATATAAAAATACAATCAATATTTTAGAAAAATTATGTCAGATCTTACCAAATTCTTTAGATGGGAAACCTCTTTATCTTTTTTTAAATATAATGGCAACTCACAGTCCATACATCCCTGCTAAAGATGCATTAGATTATCATAAAATCACAACTAGAGATTTTAAAATTTTAAAACATTTTCTTTTAAACCCTGGTATCTACAATAATAAAATTAACTTAAGATCTAAATATTTAAATGAAAATCAAATTAAAACATTTAAGAAACTTTATGATTCATGTGTTTATTACTCTGATCTGATTATTGGAAAATTAATTTTAGTATTAAAGAAATTAGGATTAGTAGAGAATTCATATATTATTATTACTTCAGATCATGGCGAACATCTTTGTTCTCAACCCGACCATTATTTATATGGACATGGTGTTTATCAAAGCGTATTTGATTCATTAATAAAAGTTCCACTTATAATTTTTAATCCTAAATTGAAAGGACGGATCATAGATGAACAAGTTGAATCAAAAGATTTATTTCATACAATACTTCATTTAATAGGATTTCCTAAAGAGAAAAATAAATTATTAAACCTCGAAAAATCAATTATACATCAAATTAACAATAATCTAACTCCAAAATACATATTTGGGGAACATTTAAAATCAAAAAAAGAAATACTAGCCTTAATAAAAACTTTTAAAAGATTCATTAAATCTTCATTAATTCCAAAAGTTATTAATAATACTTATTTTATTCGCTCGAAATCTTTTAAATATGTAAGTTATGAAGAAAAAATTGAAGAATTTTATGATTTGATTAATGATCCTTCCGAACAAATCAATATAATTTCAGATAATCATGAAGAATATAATAATATGAAACGTTATTTAAAAGAACACTTAACAAGTATTAAAAATCCAAATAATTTAGCAAGAATTTTGACTGGAAAGGAAAGATCTATGATCAAAAAAGCTATTAAAGATATTAGAATTTAAAAATGGTTATTTTAGAAAAAATTGAGACGATTTATAATGCGAACACTTTTTATAATTGATAATAACCCTAAATGTACAATAACAGATAGAATGTGGTCTGAAAGAACAATAATGCAGGAATTGAAAGCAGCTGAAATAGAAACAGCTCCAAGGGTAATATTTCTTAAATATTTAAAAAAGAACAGCAAGATTCTTGATGCTGGATGCGGTCTTGGAAAATGGGTTATCTATCTTAATCAAAGAGGATATAAAATTATAGGTATAGACAATAATGAAAAGTTAATTTCAAAATTAAGAAAATATAACAATTCACTTCAAGTAGAAATATGTGATATTCTTAAAATTAATTATCCAGATAACTATTTTGATGCCTATATATCCATGGGTGTAGTTGAACATTTCGAAAAAGGACCACTATCGGCTCTAAAAGAGGCATATCGAGTATTAAAGCCAAATGGTTTAATTTTTTTATCTACACCAACAGTTAATATTATTAGAAAAGCGATAATCCAGCCCATTCTTAATATTATTAATAGAAATTATTATCTGTTTATAAAAATTATGAATCTTTTCAAAAAACCAGAGGATATGGTTCAAATTGATAAAAATAATAAAATTAATAATAAAAAAAAATATTATCACTTTTTAGAATATAGGTTCACTGTGAAAGAATTACATTGTTATTTGAAAAAATCATATTTCAAGGTACTTAAAACATTACCTCATGATTTTCATAGTTCAAAAGATCACGCTATAGGATTAGGTTCTGATTTTCCATTTCTAAAAAAACGAAATAGTATTAATTTTCAATTGAATCGTATTGGTAAGCTAATTTCACGAATATTAGATAGCATATCTCCTTGGATTGCGTGTGCGAGCGTTTTATGTGTTGGAAAATCCTTAAAAAAAGGCTAATTTATTAATTTGAATAAAAATTTTTAAAAAAGAGAAAAAAAATTTTAGAAAAATTATGATTAATTGGAATTTTATTAGAGAAAACCTGTCTCAAATCTTAGCTTTAACTGAAAAAAATATTAAATTGGAGTTAAGGTATAAATTTGGCTTAATTCTTTCATATGTCATGAATATACTTTCGATATTTACCCCACTTATCATAATGGGAAATATTTTTGAATTAAGAACTACAATAGGTTCATGGAGTTCTAATAATTTTCTTATATTTCAATTTTTAGCTTATAATATTTGGTTATTATCCAGAATTACTAATATTTTTCCAGGACAGTTTAGAATGGAAAAATACTGGAAAACACTTCCTGCATTAATAGTAGGCCCTTTCAATAGATTAAATCTATTATTCGGGATTTTTTTTTCTCAATTGGTTTTAATTTCGGTCCCTTTTATTTTCTTTTTTATTTTGGGTTGTTTAGTTTATCCAATTTCAATATTAACAATAATCTTTATAATAATTATTTATTTTTTTGTAGCTCTAATTTTTAGTGGAATAGGACTAATTCTTGGTATTTTTGCTATTTCCAATGAAAATATCTGGAATTTGCTAAGTTCCTCACTTTTATTTATTTATTGGTTTAGTTGTATCTCGTATCCATTTGAAATCTTTCCAGAATATATACAAAATATAATTATTTTAAATCCTTTATATTATATATTTGACTTATTAAGAATAGCTTGGATACAAAATAATGGTTTTATAATAATAAATTCTTACCCTTTTCACTTTATTATTTTAATCAGCACAGCAGTAATTCTTCCTATTATTGGAGTACTTCTCTTTAATTTAATTTATAAAAAATATGGAATTACTGGGTATTAATTACCATGACAGGAATTATTGAAACTAAAGATTTATCGAAAGTTTATAAACTAAAAGGAAAAAATATAGAAATAAGAGCTTTAAATGAAGTAAATCTTTCGGTTCAAGAAGGAGAAATTTTTGGATTATTAGGGCCTAATGGAGCAGGGAAAACTACTTTAATACAAATACTTACAACGATTACACAACCTTCAAGTGGTTATGCTATTGTTAATGGGTATGATGCAGTATTAGATCCAAAAAAAGTAAAGTCATCAATTGGACTAATGTTGGAGAGTGATATGTTGTATTATAGATTAACTGGATATGATAATCTAAAGTTTTTCTGTAAAATATATAAAATATCACATTATAAAGAAAAAATCCAGAGAATTACTGAAGAATTTGGTTTATATAAATGGTTGAATCAGTATGTTGAATATTTCTCAAGTGGAATGAAAATGAAACTTGCTTTATGTAGAACTTTACTTCTAGAACGCAAAATATTATTTTTAGATGAACCTACATTAGGTTTAGATGTAAAATCTACAAATTTTATTATTGAAAAACTGAAAGCACTAGAAAAAACTATATTTCTTACAAGTCATGATATGAGTGTAGTAGAAAAATTATGTAATCGTGTTGCTTTTATTAATGAAGGTAATATTTTAAAAATAGGATCTAAAAATGAAGTCAAGAAATTAACTCAATCCGAGGTAAAAGTACGTATACAGATAAAAGAAGAAAAATTTGAATTAAAGGAATTGCTTACCCAACAAGAGTGTATAAAAGAAGTTTTTGAAAGTAATAACGGTTTAATTATAATATTAAAACATAGAGAACATTATAACACATTATTCAAATTAATGAGTAATTATAAAGTCCTAAGAATAAATGAACCTGAAACATCTCTTGAAGAATTATTTTTAAGACTAATTGATTAGTATAAAAATTCAATTTAAAATTTATTAATCTTTTTTATAAAATAAAATATTGATACCTATTAGGATATTAATTAATATTAATGAAGAGTGATCTTTTATTAAAGGAATAATTTTAGCGGGGGGAATTGGTACAAGATTATCACCATTAACAAGGGTAACAAATAAACATCTTTTACCCGTTTATGATGAACCTATGATTTATAAAGTTATTAAAATTCTTACGAATTCAGGGATTTCTGATATTACAATTGTACTTGGAGGTGAAAGTGTTGGTGATTTTATTAGATTACTCGGTGATGGTTCAGAATTCGATGCAAACTTTAATTATGTTTACCAACAAGGTGCTGGGGGTATTGCTGAAGCATTATATTTAACAAAAAAAATTGTAAAAAACCATAAAATTGCTGTCATCTTAGGAGATAACATTTTTGAAAATATTTTTTCTAATGAAGTAGAACAGTTTGAAAATAGCAAAGATTATGATTGTTTTTTATTTTTAAAAGAAGTTTCTGACCCTATGAGATTTGGTGTAGCAGAATTAAATGAAAAAGGAGAAATTATTAATATTGAAGAGAAACCAAAACAACCTAAAACGAATTTATGTGTAACTGGACTATATTTTTACAATGAACACATTTTCGATATTATTGAAAAAGTAATCAATGAAATTGGATATTCAGATAGAGGAGAATTAGAAATTACAGATGTGAATAACTATTATATTAAAATGGGAAAGACAAAAGCACAAATAGTTGAGGGTTTTTGGTCTGATGCTGGAACTTTTGAGACATTATTAAGATGCTGTAATTTTGAAAGTGAACATATGAGAAAGAAAATAAAATAATAAAATTAAATACAGAGTATATGAAATAGATTAGATATTTAATAGTTTAACTATTCCTTCCTTGGTTATTCTTTTATACCAATTAACAACTGATGTTTTTTCACTTTTTTCAGTTATTTTTTCTTCTAAAGCATTATAAACTTCATTTGCCGCTTCAGGTACGGAATGTTTAATCTTAAATCCTAATTCATTTTTAAGTTTAGAAAAATCAACTTTGTATGATCTTTTATCAGGTTCACCATACCAATCTGTTTCATAATCTATCTTTACAGAATCACCAATAAGTTTTGCTAATGGTAATATTTGAT
>JAEOTV010000040.1 GCA_016839635.1 Promethearchaeota archaeon
AAATACCATTTATCATTCATATAATCTAAAGGCCAATCATATGCATATCTCCAATAATTCCAATTATCTGAAGGAGTATCGACATCTCCCATCAAATAATAAGCAACCCTAGCACCATCCCAGTTTGTAGATTTTCCAAGGAGAGCATAATCAAAAACTTCTTGTTCCCAACCGAAAGCCAAATCAAATCCTACAGAATTTGAGGGGTATCTCAATTCTCCTTGTTTAGTTGATCCAAATAAATTAACATGAGTCCATGGACCCATGATTAATCTTTGCCTTCCTCGTGCAGTAATTGCACCATAATCATCATATCCGATATAACCATCGATGGTACCCTGAAGAAAGTGATCATACCATCCCCCTACATGAATTCCCGCAACAGAGACATTTGAATAATGTGGTCCAGCAGGTATCGATAAGGACGTAGAATTATACAAGACTTCATTTTTTGGAAATAAACTAAATAAGGTATCTAGCTGATATTGGTAATTTTCAGGATCAACGCTTTCTATCCATGTTTCAGCTAAGGATTTATGATAGGAGCCTTGATATATTGCATGATCAAATAGCTCTGGTGTTCCAAACCATAATTGTTGCGCCACTAATCCTTCAGGATTCATCCCTGCATAAAAATATTGATTAATGCAAAGAGCTGAAGGGCCAGCACTCGCTATTTTACCATTACAACAACTCTGATCCAATAACCATTCAAGAGTATCAACACCGTCTTGGTATGATTTAGAAAATAGTAAGAATTTATTTCCACCTTCAATTTTAGAATCATGTGTTCCTCTTAAATCCTGGATGACTAGATGATAATCTTGCGTTGAATAAAACATTCTATATACATCCATGCCATTTTTACCATAGGGAGTTCTTATTAAAATAACGGGTCTTGGAGTATTAAACGATCCTGGAGCTAAATATACATCTGTAGCTAATTTTGCACCATCTCTCATTTCAATCATATATGTTTTTTTATTTGGAGGTTCATAAGCAGCAGAGAGGGACAGAATAGTAGTTGGAGTTGCGATTAATAGGAACATTAATCCAATTTGAATACTTTTAGGAAATTTGTTAAAAAGACGTTTATTATATTTTTCTATTATTTTGGAAAGAGATAGGGAGGTATTTTTTACTCCATAGTGTAAATATGCTAATAGACTTATTCCTACTGCTGCAATTGAAAAGTAATTTACTTCAATTAGAAGGAACCAAATGATACCAATTAATGGAGCAAAAAGATTGATAAGTTTTGCAAAGAATATCACCGGTTTTAAACGAAGGTTGTCTCCAATTTGCTTAGTATAGTTAGTACTCACTAAAAGTGAATAGAAGCATATAAAAATCGTAATAGGGTAGTATATCATCCCAAAAAGTACAATAGATATTTGTTTAATACTAAAGTAGATTTTCTCGTTTTTAGTGTAGAGTTTTACTCCTTCTTGCAACTCTTTATTTCGATCCTTATAATTGAAATAATAAGTTACGATGTATATTCCACGGAAAATTAGTAATAAGAGCAAATTAGTAAATAAGATTTGTTCAAGATTAAGATACCCTAAAGTATATAGTTGATAAAATACCATTATAATCCAATCAATCATAATCTTATATTGGAAATAAGTTATTAATATAATTATCTGAAAGTTCTCGAGAGTCAAGAAAATATGGAAAACAATATACAAAGTATTAAAGACAATAAACATCGAAGATCATTAGGAGTTCATTTGACTTCAAGAGATATTTTTATAAAATATATATTTCCTGAAATTCAAGATAAATTATGGGATTATACATGGGTAGATTTATATGCTGGAGAAGGAAATCTAATTTTACCTATTTTAAACTCAATTTCCCCAGATAATCGAATTCATTTTTTTAAAGATCATATTAATTTATATGATATTCAACCAATAATGGTAAAAAAATGCATTACAAACGCAGAAAATTACGGGATCCCCTCAGAAGTAGTCCATCAAAATATTAAGTTAAGAGATAATTTAGAGAGTTTTCCTGAGTTCTTGAAGAATGCACAATTTCCTCTATATCATATAACAAATCCACCGTATCTCTATTTAGGATATATAAGAAAACATAAAGAAACACAAAAATATTTAGATTTCTTTAAAGACAAGAATGATGGGTATCAAGATTTATACCAAATCGCTATGATAAATGATTTGAGAAATAATATTGAGAATTTAATTTACATTATTCCTTCTAATTTCTTATTTGGTGCTTCAGTTTCTAATAAATTTCGTACAGATTTCCTAAAATATTATAATATTAGAAAAATGATAGTTTTTGAGACAAAAATATTCGAAAATACAGGAACGAACATATGTATTGCGTTTTTAATTAAGAAAAAAGAGCCTAAAGTTGAAAAGGTAGAATTTAAAGGGATTAAGATAAAGAATGACAATACTTTATTTGAGAAAAAGTATTCTCTTAAGCCAAAATATAAGTATCGCGCTGGATCTGAATTTGATGAATTTCTTGTGGAATACCGTGTTCTTAAACCTATGAATGTGCATTACTACTTATTAAAAAAAGAAATATTACAAAATGAAGGTAGAAATGATATTTTAGTCATTGATGCAAATAATTATCAAAATAGCAAATATAAAAAACTAATTCTACATATAAATAACAATTTAAAAAAGAGAATTGCTTCAAACATTTTATATGTGAGAACCGTTGATACCGGGTCCTTTAATGGAAGAGTAGGATTAGGAGTTATCTCAAAAGACTTTAATGTTAATGGAATTCTAGTATCTGGAAATACATACAGAACTCATCCGATTCAGATATTTTTTGAGCCTATAGTTACACCAAATGAACAGACTTTATTAAGAAAGTATTTTAATTTCATTTTAGAAGTTTTTCGGGAAAAATTAGATAGTGATTTTCTCACAACATATAAATATTCCAATGCCGAATATACGAGAAAATATCTCGGTTTAACCCAAGTTAGAAGATTGATTCAAACTTTTCCTTATAGTATATTGAATGAAGATATTGCGGAAAAGTTAAATGGATTAATTAATAAAAAAGATTTTAATGGTATTTTAGAATTTTTAAAAGCTTGCAAAGATAAAAGCAACTAATCCAAGAAACATGGATATTTTTAATAATAAACTAATTCTTTTAAAATCTTTTCTTACTAAATTAGATTTCAACATTAATGCGATAGTATATATTACTAGTGCTAATCCAAAGAACATCGAAATCAAAAACAATAATGGATTCAAGATATTAGTGAAATAAGGTAGAATAAAGAAAATTATAGCTAATAGTGCAAATATTACAGAAAAAATTGTTGATTTTTTGATCCCAATCTTAATAGCTAATGTTTTTACATCTTCATTTTTATCTCCTTCAATATCTTCACATCCTTTGATAATTTCTCGAGATATTAGAAGAAAAAATGCTGTTAAAAAGAAGAAATATATATACGGAGGAATATTAGAACTGTTTAAAACAGCTCCGTATATTAGCCCTATCGAAAAGGATATACTGACAATTATATTTCCAAAGAATCCACTTTTTTTGCCCCAAGCCGCATATAACCAGCCTATAAAAACAAAAAAAACAGCCAAAATAATATTCAAATATCCAATATTAAACAAAATACTATGGAAAATAGCAATTGTGACACCTATTAAAGAAGTTACGAACCATAAGATCTTTGCTTGGTTCAACGTTATTGACCCTCTAGGAATAGGTCTTTCGGGACGATTAATTTTATCAATTTCGATGTCATAATAGTCATTAATGACATTCCCAGCACCAGCAATAAAGAAATAAGTAAGAACACCCAAAAATAGATTTAAAGTTAAGATAACGGGATCAATATCAAATCTTGTATTTAAAATTCCAATAATTACAGTCAAACTTCCCATTATATCATTGATGGGTCGAAGAATTTCGATAGCATCCTTTAATTTCATTAAAATACTCCCTTTATCTTATTGGAAAATCTTTTTTCTGAGATTTCCCAGCGTTTTTAATTTCATCAATTATACCTTTTAATGAGTTTCCATTATCCTTAAGTATATGATTTTCGAGATAAGTACCCATAACGATGATATCTGCTCCAGCGTCAACGAAGGCTTTTGCATCTTCTTTATTATCAACACCTCCACCCGCAATTATTGGAATATTAAGTACTGATGAGCATGTTTTTATATGGTCTACTGGAATTTTTTCTCCTCCTGAACCTGCCTCTAAATATAAAATTTTAAAACCAAACATTTCCGCAGCTAATGCATATGCAGCAGTTAATTTAGGTTTCTTTCGAGGTAATAATTTTGCATTACCAATCCACCCTGCACTACCTCCAGGTTCAATTATTAAATATGCCATTGAAATATATTCTAAATTATAAGATTTGATAGTATATGAAGCAAGGGCTTGTTGACCTATAATGGCATAGGGATCTGAGGAGTTCAGTAAAGACATAAAAAAAATTGCATCAGCATTTTTAGAAACATTACTAATACCTCCAGGGAAAATAATAATTGGGACTGAAACTTTATCCTTTATTGCGGCTATTGTCTTATCAACAAAGGTTTGATCAAACACTGTACTTCCTCCTATTAAAATGGCATCTGTACCAGCATCTTCTGCATATTTTGCCATTTTACCAGCTTTAGAGGGCCCCTGTCTTAATGGATCAGGATCAATTAATGAAAAATGTAAGGCTCCTTCTGAATTGATTTTTTTAATTAAATACTCATAAGTACTTTTTTCAATATACTCATCAATTACAATATCAACCATAAAATTCACATCTTTTGATTTCTTAATTTCTTTTCTTATTCACAATCATTCTTTCAATTTTATCATATATTGAAATAACATCTTCTTTCCAATTAGAAAAATTAACTAATTTTTTAGGGAAGTTTTTATAAAGTTTCGTGATCTCATTCATATTAATTCTGAGATAATTGAGATCTAATAATAAATTCGGTTGGGAAATTCCTTTAAAAGCTTTAGCAGCCATATTAACTAATGATAAATTTAATCCTCCCGTTGAGGAAATTTCTAAAATTTCTTCTCCACTTAACAAATCACGCTCTAAGCCAAAATTTAATTCCTTATTTGAAAGATTTTGTAACACAATTCTTAATAAATCCAATGAGGCAAATTCAGAACCAAAACTCGTCATTATATTATAATTATAATCCCATAATTCATCTAAAGAATAATCATTATTTTCAATAGCATGAATTGCTGAATTTGCAGCATGAAATCCTGCTCTCATAGAGGGATCTATCCCACCACCATGGAGTGGATTAACTTGGCAGGCAGCATCTCCCACTAAGATAAATCCATTATCAGCACATGACCATAATGGTCTTCTCACAGGAACTACACCTCCTCCTGTTGAGAAAATTTCAACATTGGGTGTTTTAATAAATTCTCGAAATACATTTGTTTTATATAAATCCTTAACTTTACCTCTATAATCCATAAAAGTTCCAATTCCAATATTAACTGAAGTCTCATTTTTTGGAAAATACCAGATATATCCTCCAGGAGCTTTTTCTTGATCTAAAATAATTGTAATGTATTCAGGATCATTTACTTGTTGATCAGTGGGAGAAAATTTTACAATCTCACGATAACATAAAATACTATCATTTTTGGATATATCTTTTTCAATTAGGGAACTTCTTACGTTTTTTCTCAAGGGAGAATAAAAGCCACTTGCATCAATAATGATTTTGGCTTTAAGGTCTATTTTTTCTTTATTTTCTAATTTAACTTGAAGCCCATTAACTGTTCCATTTTTATATGTCAAGTCTAGAGCCATAGTATTATCTAAGAATTGTTTAACACCAGCATCTAATGATTCATTTAATAATCTTTGACCGAATTCTAATCGATTTACTATATATCCAGCTTGTTTCGGATCTACTAAATGGATACATTTCTTAAGGTTTGGTGAGTATAACTTCGCTCCTTTTATGTAGCATGATAATTCTTCATTTTTTGGGTGGTTAATCTTTAAGTAATCAAAAATTTCATTTCCTACAGCATCTCCGCATATTTTTTCTCCAATCTTTAACTTAGGTTTTCTATCTATTAAACATACATCTAGACCTTTCCTTGCAGCAAATCTGGCAGCAGTAGCCCCTCCTGTGCCAGCTCCGACAACAATTACATCAAAGGATTTCAGTATGCTTTCCATATTAAGAGTTCTTTTATAAGTATTTAGAATAAAAAATTAAAAAATATTAAATTAAAGTTAGGAGATAAATTATTAATGTACTGCCTATGGGTACTGATAAATCATCGAAAGTACTTGGAGAAATCAATTCGATTATGGTTGCAATAGTACTGGTAATTAAAGAATATATCAGAACTGTAGGTAAAGCTAAAGGTTCTTGAAAAGTAGGAATTAACAATCCAAAGAGAAAAAATGAGAGAAAGCACAATATAAAAGCTGATATAAAGAAAGTTAATGAACCTTCAAGAGTTCTTTCTGAATTTGTCCAAGATAAACTTAAACTTATCTTTCCCCAGCGTTTTCCTATAACTGAAGCTAAAGTATCAGCAACTATCATTATTAAAACTCCAGCAATTGGGAAATAAAATTGATCTGGAGCAAAAATACCAAAAATCAGTACTAAAGATGTAATTGAAAGGCAATAAAAAAACGGACCTTGAAGAAACGCTCTCTTTAGACCTTCTTCTTGTTCTTCAGAGATTGCATCATATAAATCTTTTAGTTGTTTAACTTTTGATTCTTTTGAGCTAAAGTACACGAATACTGTTAAGGTTCCTGCAATGATTGTTGGCCAAAATGGCCAAAAGTAAAAGGGAGAACTTAAAATTGCTAATCCCGCAAACATGTGAACCGATTTTCTTGCTGTAAATTTAGAAATTTTATCCTTTTTATATAATAACAGAGGGATAAAAATTGCTAATAGGACGTAGAAGAATGTAATTCCGACAATTCCAAAGTCAGTGAAAATATTGCTCATTTTAGTATCAATTAGTTTAGTTGTTAAACCAAAAAAGTATTCTTACTTTAAAGACTTTATTAACGGGTGGATTTTTATTACAAATAAGAATATGAAATATCTTATAATGGTGGTAATGGTGGTACTTCATCATATTTCCA
>JAEOTV010000094.1 GCA_016839635.1 Promethearchaeota archaeon
AAAATTCAAATTTATTTAAAAAGATCTGATTCTATTATAATTTTAACAGTATTAAAAAAGGGATAGCCTAAGGTTATTTTTTATGAGTGAATTCTTTATTCTAGAAGTCACAAGAACAATTATGTTCATAATTGGGGCGATAATTTTTGCTTTTGTATGTATTAAAAGACGTGATTTAATTTCTTGGCTTCCTGCTTATATTGCAGGTTCTTTATCTGAACTTCTTAGGTTAATTTCTGAAGTAGATTATGATATTTATTACTTAATTGGTCTTGGCTTTTCTTCACTAACCTTAGTATTAATGATTATTGCTGTTTCTCATGAATATTATACAACATTTTATAGAAAATCAAAACTTCAAATAATTCCTATTTTTCAAATATCAATTATTCAACTCCTCATATCAATTGGATTACAAATTTTAATAGGGGTTCTTTTATTGGTCGCATTATTCTTGATTTTAAGGATTACACTGAATAAGAAAACACCTACACATGCATTTTTTTGTTTTATTTTATTTTGTGGGATATTAAATTTAATAGCTCTTGCTTTAAGAGACGCAGGTTTAGAAGGAGCTGAAGAATTTTATCAATTCTCTGCAATAGTTATGGCTACAAATCTGCTTCTAACGGGGTTAGTTGCTCTAATTGAAGATAGGTTAGTGAAATCTGAAACAAAATATCGTCTAGCATATAATAGAGCTGAATTTTATAAAGATCTTTTTGTTCATGATATAAATAATATTCTCCAAAACCTGCAATTTTCATTGGAAATAATTTCTCAAAATTTAGAAGATTATGAGCAAAAAGAAAAATTAGATGAATTGATAATGATAGCAAAAGGTCAAGTAAATAGAGGAGCTGAGCTAGGTTTAAATGTAAAGAAACTTTCGGATTTGGAGACGGGAACAATTAAAAATGAACCTCTAGAAGTTCTTAAAATATTGGAACAAATTAGAGAAGATATATATTCAAAATTCCCTAAAAATCATGTTAAAATTGATATTTTTAGTGAAGAGGAAAAAATATATGTAACTGCAAATATTCTCTTAGAAGATATTTTCAACATTATCCTAAATAATGCAGTAAAATATAATGAGAATACAATAAAGGAAATTTCGATTAAAATTTCTAAAGAAGTAAAAGATTTCGGTTCGAATATTAGAATTGAATTTATTGATAATGGGGTTGGAATACCAGATTCAATGAAAAAAAGTCTCTTTGAACCAGTACATAAAAAGACGAAAGATTTTAAGAGAATAGGTTTAGGATTATTACTTGTCAATGAAGTAATTGGAAGTCTATCAGGGAAAATTTGGATTGAGGATAAGGTTTTAGGGGATTATAAAAAAGGTAGTAATATTGTCTTATCAATCCCTGAAGCGCATGGTATCTTAGATATAGAAAGGTAAAATTATATTTTTTAATATTGATATAGCTTTTTTTCCCGAAGGACTTAACGTGTGAAATGCTGTTGAGATATTGGAAATATTAAAATTATCAGGTATTTTATTTTTAACGAATTCATTTAGAAAATCAGAAAAGTTATTATATTCTCTTTGAGTTTCGACCCACAAGTAGCCTTCTTTTTCAAAGTAATCTGGGTTTTTATTCATAAAATTAACAACGTGCTTTTCTTCTGTAATAGGGGGTCCTTTGCGAATATAAGATTCAGGAATTTTAGGTTTTTCGCAAAAAATGGCTATATTGTACTGATTCTTATCATCTTCGAAGTAGACCTCAAATATAATTGTCCCAAATCGATTTGCATGAGAAAATTCTTTTTCTCCATTAGCTTTAATACTATCACCTAAAGAATATAATTTATCTCTATTAATGGTGTAATGTATTTTTTCATTGGTATTTTGTAATTCTATGATAAATATTCGGGAAGAAATTCGATCTTTTTTGTCAGATAGGTCAGCTTCAGAAATTGGTTTAATTCTAAAAAATTCTTGGCTCGGCTGTTCTAGAAATTCAATTATTTTTTGATTGCAATATTTATACGCTCGTTCAGATATTGCGGAAGCTACATTTCGATTCTTATCTATTGGGTCTATAATGATAAGATAATCATTTTGAAAATGGACAATTTTACTCAATTCTTCAGGATTTCTATTATAATAATCTTGTGGGTTCTTATCTAACTCACTAAAATTCCTAAAAAGATTTTTCAAATCTTTAAAATAATAAATTAATAACTCAGCACTATATCCAATAAAACCAACTCTACCTATAGCACTTTTATCACCATAACTATAACAAACTTTAAAGAATTGTTTCAAAAGCCTTACATCATTTTTTTGTTCGGATGTTAAATTGTCTCTAACAAAATAACCATGCCAAGGAGATCTATCAACTGAAGTAATAGGTCCATTTCTTTTAATGTATTCTAATTCTAAGTCAAAATATAAAACAATATCAATCTTTACTTTTGTATCATTTAAAAGGTAATTCACTGTTACGTATGGATGTTCAGCATATAAAAGACTGGGGTTATGAAATTCATTCAAAGTTAGACTTTGTAGAATCCAGTTATTACATAATGCCAAAAAATCTTTTTTGGATTTCTTTTTTAATTTGCTTTTATTTAGACCTTTATAATTGAGTTTAAACTGTCTATAGTCTAAACCAATAAAAAGATCAATATCAAAATCATTTTTTAGCTGTGTTTGTTTAATTCCTGTTGAACCTTGAGGCTCGATTCTTATAAAATTAATATTTAATTCTGTTGCTTTTTTACTTAACAAATTTTTTAATTTTTCTGTAATATTATTAATTAAAACTATTTCTTTTTGAGTTGGAGTAATATCTTTTAAGACTTCTGCAAAGATTTCACTAAATGGGGACATTGAATTAATTACATCCCCCACCATGGATGTTCGTGAGTTCTTTTTAATTTAATAAACTCCCTAAGAGCTTCCTTTTGATCTATAGTTAATTCATCAATAAATTTACCCATAAGTTGCCTAACATGAGATTCTGGGACATTAACATACAAGGTTTCATCTTTTTCTAAATCTCGACCAATTTCAATACCACGAATAGAAATTGCTACTTCTGAATCCTTAGGTGCTTTTTCAAGAGTTTGACCTTTATCTTGAATTTGATGTACTCTTCTAACTCGTTTACCTTTATCTGTAATTAATTGGACTTTTGGATATAACGTCCCAGCTTCAACATGAACACCAAAAACTGCAGGATCTGAATTTCGAAATATAAAATCCGGAAACATTTTAATTTTAGCAGGTAAAATTAGCTCACTTAGCCCTTTGGCTGTATCCTCTGCTTTTCTTGTTTCTGCGTATTCAAGATATTCTTCTAATAATCGATAAATGACATTATTAGTGAAAATTCTTATATTATCTTTAATAGCTTGCTCATTAGCTTCTGGTAATATTGGAACATTAAATCCTAAAACTGTTGCAGAATATGGATCTAATTGCTTCACAATATTTGCATTAATTATATCTTCTTTTTTTATTGGTCCTACATCAGCAATACTAATTTTTACACCGTTTTTTGTAAAGTGATTTTCGAGTGCTTCAAGTGAACCTAGCGTATCTGCTTTTAAAACAACTCCAGCTTTATCAGTTTTTATCCTAATACTTTCTACTTCAGATTCGATTTCGTTGTATATTTGTTCCTCTTCTGAAGGATCTGAAATCCCTCTAAATGGAGACCCAGCTACAACATCCTCTATATTTGGAGCAAGAATTTTAATACCAGCAGCTGCACTAATAACATCAACAGAATCAAATTTTTGTCTTGGATCTCGAATTTCATCTAAAGGTTTTGGAATTAATAATGCTCTTACCTTAGATTTAATAGGTTTTTCTAAACCTCCAACAATAAACTCATCACCTTTATGAATAATGCCATCGTATATAAGAACATCCATAGTTTTGCCCTGACCTTTCTCCTTTTTAACTTCTAATACAACTCCTTTAGCGGAGCCTTCAGAAAATTTAAGATTTGTAGTTAAATATTGCTGAACTAATCCCATCAATATCATTAATAGTGTTGATATTCCCTCACCTGTTTTTCCACTTGTTGGCACAATCGCGATTTTTTTAGTAAAATCTTTTATCTTATCATACCTATCAATTCCTTTAAAGCCTTCTTCTAAGAAGTTTCCTACTATTTGCAATAATTTTTCATCCAGGAAATCTTTCACATGGGGGCTTTGAGAATTATAAGTATCCAAAAAATCTGCATCCTTTTTTGATTTCCAGCTAGAGATTCGATCTATTTTATTAGCTGCAATAACAAATGGAGTTTTCCTCTCTCTTAATATCCTAACTGACTCCCATGTAATTGGCATAGTTCCAGCAGTAACATCGATTACTAAAATAGCAATATCTGCTACTGCTCCCCCTCTTTTTCGCAGATTTAGAAAGGCTGCGTGTCCCGGAGTATCCACAACTAAAATGCCGGGTAAATTAATTTCCTTTTCAGCAAATTCTTGTTTAGATTTTCTTAAAAATTCTTTAATATCTTCTGTTGGGAAATAAGAAGCGCCTATATGCTGAGTAATTCCTGCAGCTTCTCTTTGTTGAACTACAGTACCTCTAATATAATCTAGGATAGTGGTTTTTCCATGGTCAATATGACCGAGTATACAGACAATTGGAGCTCTGATTATCTTTTTTTCATCTTCAGTCATTTTCTATCACAAATCTCAATTTATGATTTTGTAAAAATCTTTCAATACTTATATGATAAAATTATTATCTATAAGTTTAGAATTTTATTTTAAAACATCAGAAAAATATATAGAAAAAATAAAGAATTACTTGTTGTTGAGATATGGTTTTAAATATTGAGCAGTAAAAGAATTATCATTTTTAACTATTTCTTCAGGGGTTCCCATTACCACAATATTGCCCCCTTTTTCCCCGCCTTCAGGACCAAGATCAATAATAAAATCAGTTGATTTTATTATGTCCATATTATGTTCAATAATAATAACTGTATTACCTTTATCTACTAATTTTTGAAGAACTTTAAGTAAATAATTAATATCAAAAGAGCTTAGCCCGGTTGTGGGCTCATCTAAGATATAAAGTGTGTTTCCTGTACTTGTCTTTCTTAATTCTCTAGCGATTTTTAAGCGTTGCGATTCTCCTCCACTTAATGTGGTGGAAGATTGACCTAATTCTAAATATCCTAACCCTACATCTACTACTGTTTTTATTGTCCGTTTTAAATTTGGAATATTGTCAAAGAATTCTAAAGCTTGATGAAATGTCATCTTGAGTACATCATAAATTGACTTTCCATGATATTTAATCTCTAATGTTTCAGCATTATATCTTTTTTCCTTGCACAAATCACATTTTATATAGACATCAGGTAAAAAATACATTTCTTTTAGAATATAACCAGTGCCCTTACATTTTTTACAGTGCCCGGATTTTGTATTGAAACTAAATCTTCCTTTTTTATAACCTCTTTCTCTAGATTCTGGTAATCCCGCATAAATTTCTCTGATATAATCTAGTGCTTTTGTATAAGTAGCGGGGACAGATCTTGGAGTTCTACCTATTGGGGATTGATCAATATTTATAATTTTATCTATTTTCTCATACCCTATTATTTTATTAAATTTCCCTTCATTAACTTTTGAACTTCGAGTGTTTATTAAATTATGGAGTCCATTATATAAACAGTCTATTATCAAGCTAGTTTTTCCCGCTCCTGAAACTCCTGTTATACAAGTAAATATACCCAGAGGAATTTTAACATTAATAGCTTTTAAATTATTTTCTTCTGCACCTAATATTTCAATAAATTCTCTACTAACTAATCGTCTATTTTTTGGATTTAGGATTTTTTTTTTTCCTGATAAATATTCTCCTGTTAAAGTCTTTGAATTAAGAATAACCTCGATAGGCCCTTCAGCAACAACTTCACCACCATGCTCTCCTGCTAATGGCCCTAAATCGATTATATGATCTGCACTACGCATTATTGCTTCATCATGTTCAACTACAATAACTGTATTCCCTAAATCCCTTAATTTTTTTAACATATTGATAAGACGATTAATATCTCTTTGATGAAGACCTATGCTAGGTTCATCTAAAACGTACAAAACTCCTACTAGGCTAGAACCTAATTGAGTAGCTAATCGAATTCTTTCTGCTTCTCCAACTGATAGAGTATCTGAACGACGGTTTAATGAAATATAATCTAAACCAACATTTTCAAGGAAAGATAACCGATCTAATATTTCTTTTAATACTTCTGTAATAATTTCTTTTTCAGTTTCATTTAATTGTAATCTTTTAAAATATCTCAAAGAATCTTTTACAGATAATGCAGATAATTCAGCGACATTAAGCTTGTTAACTGTTACTGCTAAACTTTCTGGTTTTAGTCTTTGTCCTTTACATTTCGGGCAATTTATTCGATTCATAAAACTTTCATAAACATCACGAGCCCATTCTGAACGAGTTTCCATATATCTCCGGTGAAGTATTGGAATTATCCCCTCAAAAGGTCTTACAACTTGCCAAGAAGATTTAAATTCACCATTAGGATTTCTGTATCCATTATTATCGCTTTCAAAATGAAAATCAATTGATTCATTTTCGGATCCAAATAAAATCTTATGAAGTTTTTTTGGGTCAATATCTTTAATTGGGGTTTTGTCAGTGTTAAATCCATAGTGTTTTGCGACTTGAACTACTGTTTGCCATGAATAACCATTTTCAGATCCAAATCCTGGAATATCTCTAATAGAGCTCTCTTGCAACGGAATATCTAAATCGCTGCCTAATAGTAAACCATAATCGAATTCCATTACAGTACCTAATCCACTACAATATTTACAACTTCCATGGGGAATATTAAAAGAAAACATTTTGTGATCCAAAGGAGGAAAGGAAATTCCACAATCTATGCATGCAAGGTGTTCAGAATAGATTTGCTCCATTTCTCCTATAATTTCAATAATAACTAAACCTTCAGTTAATTCTAATGCAATTTCAATAGAATCAGCTAATCTTGATTTAATATCCTTATCCATTATCAATCTATCAATGATAACATTGATATTATGTTTTGCATTCTTTTCCATTGAGATATCTTCATCTAAGGTATATTGAATATCATCAACTTCAACCCTTAGATATCCTTGCTTCTTTAAATCTTGTAATAGCTCTTTATATTCTCCTTTTCTATCTCTTATCACAGGCGCTTTAACAATAAATTTTTGATTTTCTTTGATAGAACTTAATAATTGTTGAATTATTTGCTGAGGAGTTTGAGGTTTTATCTCTTTTCCACAATTAGGACAGTGTGGGATTCCAATGTTGGCAAATAATAATCTATAGTAGTCATATATCTCGGTGACGGTACCAACCGTACTTCTTGGATTTTTTGAAAGTGCTTTTTGCTCAATTGCAATTGCTGGAGATAAACCTTCGATAGAATCTACATCAGGTTTATCCATTTCACCTAGAAATTGTCTGGCGTAACTTGATAATGATTCAAGAAATCTTCTTTGACCTTCGGCATATAAAGTATCCATTGCCAAACTACTTTTTCCACTTCCGCTAATTCCCGTAATCACTACTAATTTATTACGTGGGATTACAACGTCAATGTTTTTTAAATTATTCTGCCTTGCTCCTTTAATTATAATTGAGTTTTCAGTCATTCTGTTTTCTGCATTTTTCAATTAAAGATATTAGAAAAACTTCACGCTTTTATTTTATTTGTTTGTTTTATTTCCTTGATTTTGTCTCTTAAATAAGCAGCATCTTCAAATCTAAGTTCTTTCGCTGCCATGAACATTTTATCCTCTAAATATTGAAGTACTATATCTAAGTCTCCTTCTGTTTCTAATTGATTTATCTTATCTTTAACAGATTGTTTGAGTTTTTTAACTTCCTTATCTTTAAATTCCTGTTCTTCTGAAAGAGATTGTAAGATATTTTTCTTAATTGTTTGAGGAGTAATATTATTCTCTTCATTATATTTAATTTGTTTATTTCTCCTTCTATTAGTTTCATCTATTGCTGCTTTCATTGATGGTGAGATCCTGTCTGCATATAATATTGCTTTTCCATCTACATTTCTAGAAGCTCTGCCAATAGTTTGTATTAATGATCGAGTATCTCTTAAAAATCCAAGCTTATCTGCATCTAAAATTGCAACTAATTGAACTTCGGGAAGATCTAAACCTTCTCTCAATAGATTAATACCTACTAAAACATCAAAAGTCCCGTCTCTTAATTGACGTAAGATTTCAAATCTTTCAACGGTATCAACTTCTGAATGCAAATAGGTTATTTTTAATCCTATTTCATTATAATAATCCGCAATATCTTCAGACATTCTCTTAGTAAGAGTAGTTACAAGGGTTCTGCCATTGTTCTTAATGGTTTTTCTAATCTCACCTAATAGATCGTCTATTTGATTCTTAGCGGGTTTTATTTCTACCTTAGGATCAACGAGACCTGTTGGTCGAATAATTTGTTCAGCAGAAATTCCCCCACTTTTTCTTAGTTCATAATCTCCGGGAGTTGCACTCATGAAAATAACGGTTCTAATTTTACTTTCCCATTCTTCAAAAGTAAGAGGTCTATTATCATAAGCACTAGGCAATCGCCAACCAAAATCCACAAGATTTTTTTTACGAGACCGATCCCCTCCAATCATCCCATGGATCTGTGGAATAGTAATATGGGATTCATCGACAACTATTAAGAAATCATCTGAAAAGTAATCCACTA
>JAEOTV010000300.1 GCA_016839635.1 Promethearchaeota archaeon
CAAGGAATCTGTCGCCATCCTTTATACTTTCTAAATAGCATAGGATAACTTTTGTCTTTTCATCATTAGCAAGATATTTTATGAAATCTACAGCCCCTAAATCTGCTTTATTACCTAAACTTATATTGCATGAGAATCCATATGCTTCATTCATACTTACGTCCATCAGCGCGGTAAGCATAGCTCCTGATTGTGATATCACTGCGATACCTCCCTTTTTAGGTGTTTCAGCAGCGAATGAGCCATTATAGTTAAGACCAATAAAACCCAAACAGTTTGGACCTAAAATTCTCATATCATATTTTTTACCAATTTTGATTAATTCTTCTTCCCTCTTAACTCCTTCTCCACCTACTTCTTTGAATCCTGCTGAAATGATAATTAACCCTTTTACCTTCTTTTTACCACATTCCTCTGCCGCTTTATTCACAAATTTTCCTGGAATAACAAAAATGGCTACATCGATATCTTCAGGTATATCTAATACACTCTTATAACAAGGCAAATTACAAATCTCCCCAGCTTTTGGATTTATTGGAAAGATCTTACCACCAAAACCTGAACTTATTATATTATTTAATACTGTATTGCCAACTTTGCCCTCTTTCTCACTAGCTCCTATTACCGCTATGCTTTTTGGATTGAAAAAAAATGAGATATCGTTATTGACCATTTTTATTTATAAATTAAATATATTCTAAAGTTTGTATAAAAATCATTAATTGTAATTATTTTTAAATTTTTCATTGATTAAAAATAAATCTTTAAAAAATAATTTCAAAAACACAATTATTAAAAAGATTTCAACTTTTCTTTTTGTATGACGAGAGTTATTATAGTAACAAATAAAGGCGAGATAAACCTTAATCTGTTTGATAGCGACGCTCCGATGACAGTTGCAAGTTTTCTTTTTTTAATAAAACAAAAATTCTATAATGGGATTGTATTTCATCGTGTAATAGACGATTTTATGATTCAAGTTGGTTGTCCTTTAGGTCGTGGGACAGGTGGACCAAGAGATAAGGGTATTAAATCTTTTCCTTACCAAGGACGACAAATTAGTTATCCATTTGCAGACGAATTTAAAAGTAGAAGAAAATTTGATAACTCAGGCATTTTGGCAATGGCTAATGCAGGTTCAAATACAAATGGATCTCAAGTTTTCATCACACACGTACCTACACCACACCTTAATAATAAACATACAATTTTTGGAGAAGTAATAAGTTCTTCAGACCAAGATGTTGTTAATTCAATAGTTCAAGGAGATAAAATTATTGAAATAAAAATAGTCTAGTAAATAACAGATTTTCAATAAAACTTCATTTTTTTTTTACTAAAGGCTACTGTGCTTTTTATATGGTCAAAATTAAAATCTTATCTTTAAGAAATTTCTTGATAATACTAAAAATTTATAGATATTATTAATATTAATAAATTGGATTAAGAATAATTTTTCTTAAAACTAATTTGATTGTGACTATAAATCATGAGTAAAGATCTGAAAGATTTAATTAATTCGGTTGAAAAAGAATCAAAATCTCAAGCTGAATTAGAACAAATTATACATTCTTTAAAGGAGGAATTAAATCGATTAGAATTTACAGTAAATGAACAAAAATTATTGATTGAAAATCTCAAGAGCCAAATGAAAGATGAAGAACTTGAACAAGTTCAATTACCAAGTGAAATTGACGTTTTAAAAGATATTATCATTTCCCAACGAAAAGATTTAGAAGAAAAAAATAACAATATTGACAATTTAAATGATAGAATCTTAAAATTTGACACTCAAATTGAAAACGATGAAGATTTTAATTCAAGAGAAATTCTTAATGAAGAATTTATTAACGCTCAACGAATAATTATCCAATTAACTGATGAAAATGATCAGTATAAAAACCAAATCGAACAATTAAAGCATAAAATTGAAAATTTCCAGTCAGATGAAGAGAATATTGAGGAACTTCTAGATAACAAGACAAAAATTAAGGAGAATGAAGAACTAATAAATTTCAAAAAATTAAACTTCCAATTAATGCAAGAAAATGGTTTACTACGAGTGGAGATAGAATCTTTAAAAGCTAAATTGCAGGAAAGAATAGATGAGGCAAGTTCTGAAGAAATGTATGATGCACATGAAAGAATCAATGCTTTGAGTTCAGAGATAGAAGATTATAAATCTCAAATAGATTCTCTAACAGTTAAAAAGGAAGAAGAAGTAGATGAGATGAGTTCTGAAGAATTATATAATGCTTATGAAAGAATCGATGCTCTAAACTCAGAGATAGACGATTATAAATCTCAAATAGATTCTCTAATAGTTAAAAAGGAAGAGGAAGTAGATGAGGTGAGTTCTGAAGAATTATATAATGCTTATGAAAGAATTAATAATTTATCATCAGAGATAGAAGAATATAAAACTCAAATAATTTCTCTACAGGAACAACTAGAAAATTTAAGTGAACCAGTAACTGTATCAACTGAAGAAGCATTAGAGTTTGCCAAGCTTAGAGAGGATTTTGATCAGTTAAAAACTGAATTACTTGAATATCAACAGGAAAACAAAAATCTTAACAGTACGTTAAGTGAATTACAAAAAAGAAGTGAGGATCTTGAAACTGTAAAAGTTTATAGCACATCAATTCCTAAAAGAATGCCCAAAAAAATAAAACATACTCTTTTTAATAGAATGTATCGCTTACTTGATGAAAATAATAGAAACAAAGTTATAGATTTCCTTATCCAAGATTTGAAAAGTAAAAATAGTGAGACCAAAAGAAACGCTATAAAAATTTTAAGTCAGATTAAGAATGATAAAGTATATGATGCGTTCCTTGAACTTATTGATGATGAAGATTGGATAGTTAGGTATAATCTTATTAAAGCTCTTAATCAATTTGAAAATAAAAGTGATGAGTTCAAGGATTTATTGAAAAAATTAACCAGAGATGTTGATGTAGATGTCAGAGAGCTTGCTGTAAAAATTTTAACTAACTGTTCTAAATAATTATATAAAATTTATAAAGTTCTCAAAAGGTACTATACTTCATGAAAAGAAGATTATTTACCCCCAATAGATGGAACTGGAGTGATAAAGCGGGTAGATGGGTTTACGTTAAAATTACTGAAGATGGAAAGAGGAAATATCAATATAAAGTTGATCCTCCACCTGAATTTATTGAATTGACAATAAAAATGAATAAACTTAATGAAAAGCTATTGAAAGCAGTAGATCCAGAAGAAAATACAAAAATTTTCAATGAATTAATGGTTATTTCACAAAAAATGCAAGAAATGGGAAAATAGATTATAAGTAATTACTAACTTCTTTTCTTGAAAGTTTATCTGCAAAATATAATGGTTCTGGTTGTCTATGCTCTTTAGTCGTTTCTAAACAAATACTTAAAGCAGCTTCTATTTTAGTTTTATAACCCGTACTTATAAAAACAGGTTTTGAGCCATTTTTTAGACAAATTGCATACCCTAATAGCTCGTTTGATGAATCCTCATTTGCAATTTCCGGATTATTTACCCATATAGGTGCTTTATTTCCTTTGATTAGTTGAATATTATTCCATTTATAGTATCCAATATATGGATTTTTTGCCACTCCAATAGTTGGAATTTTTAACGCAAAACCAAGATGAACTGCTTCCCCGAATCTTCTTGGATGTATTTTCCCGTGACCATCACACATAACTAAATTTGGTTTATCTGGAAGTTTTGAAATTACTTTTGCTAAGAGTTTGCATTCACGAAATCCTAAAAAACCTGGTTTGTAAGGAAAATCAATTTGATCATTTGCAAAACAATAAGATTCTATTTTTTTTTGATTTAAGTCCCAAACTACTGCACAAGCTACTCCAAAATCGTTATTTTTTTTTTTATAATATGAAATGTCCACTCCAAGAATCTTTTTCATGGAATTATAAGTCGTAATAGTTTTATTTTCAGTTAATTGATTTATTAAATTTTCATATTTCACTTGAATTGCTTCTGCTTGTTCAAATGAATAATCATCAATTAGTAACTCTTGAATGATGGGCATTTTAAATTAAAAAATACGTAATTCTTATGTAACATTAAATTCAGATGGTTTAATATTATTCTAGTTTTGAAATTTACCCTATATTATTTAAAATTATAAATAAAAACTTTAATTTTGTCCGATTTATACTCTTAAATAGTGTGGTGATTTTTCTGTGAAAATTAGTGTAAGTGGAAAAGGTGGCGTTGGTAAGACTCTCGTCGCAGGTATTCTAGCCAGATTGTTTGCGCAAGACGATTTTAAGGTTTTAGCAATTGATAACGATTCAGCTATGAATCTTAGCTATACTTTAGGCATAGATGAGAAAACTAAAGCACAAATTGTCCCTATTAAAGAAATGAAATCAATGATAGAAGAAAGAACGAGTGTAGATGGTGCTGGTTCTGGAGTGTATAATATCAACCCAAAAGTCTCTGACATTCCAGATAGATTTAAAGTGTCTGGTAAAGATGGTTTACAATTACTAGTTTTAGGTGGAATTGAGGAACCCGCTACGGGCTGTTTATGTCCAGAAAATGCACTTATTAGAACCCTCTTATATAATTTGCTCGTGAAAAGAGATGAGGTTATAATAGTCGATTTTGAAGCAGGAATAGAGCATTTAGGTCGCGGCACAGCAAAAGGAATCGATGTAATGTTAGTTATAACAGAACCATCACAAAAATCTTTAGATCTCTCCAAGAAAATAATTGAGCTTTCTAAAAAACTAGGAGTAATAAATATCTATTTAATTGCTAATAAAATAACTGATGAATCCCAAATAGATGTTATTAACCAAAAAATTAAAGGTTGGGAGGTTCCTCTTTATCATTCAATCCCATTTGATTCAGAAATTGGGAAAGCTGATTTAGAAGGTAAATCTCCAATTGACTCTAATTCAAATTCGAAAGCAATTCTATCCATAAAATCACTTTATAGTAAATTAAAGAAGTTAAAAGCCGAACTATTTGATTTATAGGTATATATGTTATTTTCTTTTTCTTCTATATAATTTACATCCGTTACTATATATTCTATATAGTTCTCCTATAAATACCCAATTTTTATTTAGGAGATTGGAGATAATCCAAAATTATAAAAACTATAAAAAAGGAGGGAGAATAAAGAAATTGAGAAAGAAAGAAAACCTTCTAGTATTAGGAATGTTTTGTTTAATCATAGCATTCGTTCTAGAAATGGCCGGAAATGGAGCCTTAATAGCTAACGTAATGAGTTTGTTATTTGTAGGAATCGCCATTTTCTCTAATGCTGGATATTTAGTTTTGACTTCTTTAGAGAAATATAAGAAATAGTACTAACTTTTTTTTTAAATCATATCTGTTAAATCTAAGTCTTGATCTTCAGCCAGTTCTTTCCATTGGCCAATAGCTTCCTTAGCTTCTTCTTCATTTATCATTTCAATTGCATAACCTGCGTGAACAATAACGTACTTTCCAATTTCAGGATTTTGAATTAAAGCAATTATTACCTTTTGTTTAATTCCATCAAAATCTACTAAAGCAGAATTGTCGTTAATTTCCAAAATTTTTCCAGGTATTGCTAAACACATACAGATTCTCTGTAAGTAACTAATATAAGTATTTCTTATAATATAGTTAATTAAATAAAATTACCTTTTACATCTAATAGGTCACATAATTCTTTAAAATTAAATAAGATTTGACTTAATCTCATGGCTTTTTTACATAATATTGCCTTTTTTATGATTTTCCTGAGTAAAAATTAATGAGATCATCGAGCCAGTTAAATATTTCCTCTTTAGAAAGACTATCAATATTGAATTTTAACCTTTCCAATTCCCTTAGAATATTTTTAATATCCAATGGCACTGATCGTTGACATAATTCAAATAAAAATTCATTACTCTTTGTAACTAAAGATTTAATTTCTGAATCCATTGCTTCAAATATAGGAGTATTATCTAACTCATCCACTGTTTTATCAATATCAACAAGTAAATTTATTAAATCAAAAAGTCTCCCCGTTTCATTTCCCTTAAAAGGACTAGTTAACTGAAAGAAATAGCCTCTGTAATCATCTATCGGAATTAATTCAGAATATTGATTTGCAATTCGAATAACAGATTTTACATGTTTATATAGATTCGATGGTGCCCATGAATATAAATTTAAACTCGACTCTACGTCTCCACTTCTTATATCTAAATTAAATTTATGCTCATCTTTAAAATAACCAAAAGGAATTATTACAAAATCCAATGTATTTATCGATTTATTTGATAATGTATAGCTAAGACCGTCCATCTTATAAACTTGATCTACTGAATGTTTATATAAATCAAATTTCACTTTTTTATCAGCAGGTTTGTACATATAAAATAATAATCCTTCAAATCCTTGGAGATTAAGTTCTAACGAAAAAGTGATATCTTTTTTTACGTTCGCTCCATTGTTAAATCTTACATCAAGAAATAAATGATAATAATATTCAAGGTATTGGAAAAACCAAGGAACATCGCGCTTTAAATTGAACATAATTATTTTATCTCTACATTATTTTTATTCTTTATCTTTATAATAATCCCTTAGATAAATACAATAAACGTATTCCAAATTATTTAATGACTCTTTATTATTTAAATCTTATAATCTCATTAAGATCGTTTAAGAAGTCAAAAAAAAAAATAAAAAAATATTTTAGATATTAGCTTAAAGGTTTTCTATAGCGGTATTTCGTCTAGTTCGATGGTTTTTTAAACCAATCTCTTCAGAACTAACACCCATAGCTAAAGCCAATAATTCTGTTATATATAATATAGGAATATTATATTCTGTTTCATATTTCTTTGAAAGATTTCGTTGTTCGCCATCTAATCGTTGAAAACATGCAGGACAGTTTACAACAATACAATTTGCACCAGATTTCTTGATCGAATCAAACTTTTGCTTTAATATCGCATCTCCGTGTTCTGGAAATGGACCAGCAACAGCATTTCCACAACAAAGTGCTAATTCCTCATAATCAACTACATTAGCTCCTGAAGCAGCAACAATTTCTTTCAGATTCTTAGGACGTAAAGGATCATCAGATTCCATCCATTCAACAGGACGCATATAATGGCATCCAGGATGGCAAGCAACCTTTAAATCACCCATTTGCTTCGTAATTGTACCTTTTACCGTATCTAGTTTTGACTTTAAAACATCAACAAAGTGTTTAACATCTATAGAACCTTTATATTCTTTTCCAATTTTAGCTAATTCTTTATTGATTGCTTGTTTCTTATTGGAATCGTGTTTTAATTGATGTTGTACCCCACGAAGCGTATTAGTACAACCATTACAAAGTGAAATTATATCCTTGCCTTCAGCTTCTGCTAAACATAAATTTCGAGCGCCTAAAGCGAGCCAAGCTGTATTATCAAAACTTTTTACTCCAGTGGGATCTGGACAACAAGCAAATGGAGCTTGTGATGTTTGGATCCCAATTTTGTCAAAAACTTTTCTGGAGGCAGCTTCAATAAACGGAATTCTGTTTCCAATCACACATCCTTCAAACATTTTATATTCTGTCATTTTTTTTACCTCCATTATAATTTTTTATCTGCACCTATTGCTTTTAATAAAGTTTGTACTTCATTTACATCTGGTGCAACTACAGCTGGTAAGTTTAATTGCTCACGTCTTCTCTCGATCGCTGGTTGAGATGGAATAGCTTTACCATTTTCAAAAACAGCTTTTGCCTGAGCTATGACATTGTCCGGTGCTAATCCCGCTCCAGTAGTCACGTTTTTTGCTAATGTAATGATTTCTGTGACCTCGATTGCTTGAGGGCATACAGTATCACAAGTATCACATACTGTACATCCCCATGGAACAATCGCCGATTTTGTACCTGCTAGAGCCATTACAACATCTTTGTACCCTAGAACAGTCCCTAAGACTATTAATCTTGGATCAAAAACGTTTTCATAGAACGGATTCGCAACTGAAGCAACTGGACAGTTGTCAGTACATCTGTTACATTGATAACAGTATTTAATCTTATCAGATCCAATGTGTACATCCATTATTAACTTTCTAAATTCAAAATCTATACCTAATGGTAGTGTCATTTTTCTATCACGTTTTTTATTTTTTTTTACCAATACATTTTTATTCATTTTTGTTGGCTTTAACCCGTGCGAGGGTAGTCATGTCCAATCTATTGTTTTTATTGGACATTCATCCAAGGCCAACGTTCAACTTACGAGAGTAAATTTCTTTACCTTCCTCATCTACTACTGTGATGTGGGCGGCACACGATAGTCAGCAGTCAAAACAGCGGA
>JAEOTV010000014.1 GCA_016839635.1 Promethearchaeota archaeon
TGTTCAAACAACAACAGTTACTATGATTATCTTGGTTTTCTATGGTATTGGATATGCTTTAGTCAACGTTAATACTATTGTAATTATATGGGAACTAGCACCTAGTGCAAAGAAAATAGGAACATATACTGGACTTTATTACTTTTTTAGCGTGTTAGCACAAATTCTTGGTCCATTAAGTGTAGGAGGATTAAGAGATGCTTTTGGAAGTACATCATTACTGCTGGATGGAGCAATATTCTTAATTTTAGCATTAGTGTTTATGTTCTTCGTTCGAAGGGGGGAAATTGTGCTTACAGAGGAACAAAAATTAGCCAGAAAAAAGGTAATTTCTGAGCTTTAAATTATAATTTCCTTTTTTTTTTAATTTGGGTCTTAATTCATGTTCATTCAAAGAGTTTTAATCATTTATATTTTTTATTTATGTAAATACTGATCATTAGTTTAAAATGCATTTAGAACCCGAATGTATTGGATGTCTATTCAATCAAGTATTAAAAGCATTTGAATTGCTAGACCCTAATATCTCTCGTGAAGTTGTAATTGCTGCTCAGAAGAAACTGATGAAATATCTTCTTAATTTCAATATCGATGAGGTTGCATCTCCTACTCTTGGCAAAATAACTTATAATATTATCTCAGAATCGTTAAAGAAGAAAGACCCATATAAAAAGTTAAAAACTGAATATAATCGCCTCATTTTAGGATATTATGATGATATAATCAAAATTATTGAAAAAGCAGAAGATCCTTTATTCAAAGCACTTTTAGCCTCTGCTCTTGGGAACACAATTGATTTTGCAAGCCAGCATAATATTGATATTATCACGGATTTAAAGAATTTTACAATTGAAGCCTTAGTTATTAATAATTATAGACAATTCCAAATATCGCTTGATAAGGCGAAACAATTACTAATAATAGGAGATAATGCTGGTGAAATAGTTTTTGATAAAATTCTTGTCGTTACTCTTAAAAATTTATTTCCAAGTTTAGAAATAATATATTCAGTAAGATCTGCCCCAATTATTAACGATGCCACTATTGAAGATGCTGAATTTATTAGTCTAACAGAATTAGTTCAAGTAATTGAGTCGAATGATGCTCCGGGAATAATTTTATCAGATACATCAGATGAATTTAAAGAATTTTTCTTTAACAAGAATGGTGTTATTTTATCAAAAGGTCAGGGTAATTTTGAGAGTCTTTACGGTATGGAAATTCCCCAAAAAGATGTATATTATCTATTGAAAGCCAAATGTAATTTAATGGAACGAATATTTGGAGTAAAGATAGGAGATCTAATCTTTAAAAAGAAGGAAAAAAGTTTTTAGGGTGTTGAATTAGTTCTTAATTTCTTAATAGCATCTGTAAAGAAGCCAAAATTTTTTACTTCAGTTTTTTCCTTAATCCTATTAAAGTATTCTTCAATTTGTGTAAATAATATATTTTTAAATGAATTGAATTGACTAACTTCATTACAATTTTCATCGATTTCCCTACGATATAGTGAATAGAACATGTCCAGCGATTTTTCTGCTTCTCCTCTTATATCGTGTTTAACAAATTCCTTATCCAGTATTGCAACGAAAATAAGATTGTATTTATACACAACAATCATCTCTACATCAAGACCTTTGATGTTGATTTCTTCTATTTTTCCCAAGTTTTCTCCGAACAATCCTAATGCGCCAACAAAAGAAGACAGCAAAACTGGATTAATTTTTGTGTCCAAAATAAGGTCAAGCAAGTATTCGCCACTTTCCTTGCATATTATAATTCCACGAATTCCTCCTAAAAGTTTAATTTCCACTGTAATAATAATCCCTGTTATTAATCTAGTTAATTCTCTAAGTAACTAAAATTGTTTTTGTTTAATAAAAACATCTAATATACATTTTTAATAATAGGGTATATTATCTGGAAAATAGTTAGATAATCCTAGTATCAAGTTTATAATAGTTTATAGATTCGTGAGGATGACACATACAATAAAAAGTTGAAATTGAAAAGGATTGTTTTTTTGTTTTTCTGAATTTATAATACATAAACTAAAGAAATTAATAAATCTCAGAATATTCTTCAATACTGAAATGCGTAGAATAATTAATTTTTAAAGGTGTTTTTGAATTCCAGTAAGTAATTTCATGGAGCTTTACAAATTTTTACCAAAGACTAACTGCAAGAAATGCGGGAAACCAACTTGTATGGCCTTTGCTTTAGATTTATTGCAGGGAAAAGTAAAAATCGACGATTGTACTCCATTATTAGAACCTAAATATAAAAAGAATTATGGAACTTTAAAGGATTTAATAGGTGCTGAGGAGGGAAAAGAAAAAGAACTTAAGATCGACGTAGATACTGAATTATGTGATGGTTGCGGAATTTGTGTGACTGTATGCCCCGTAAATGCAAGATATTGTCCTCCAACCTTAAGTGGTAAAGCTCCTGACTATCCCCCCGAAAAGCATCAATTGTTTCAAGTGAAAGGTGGGAAATGCGAGTTATTAGCAATAGAACATTGTCGGAGGATTGAAGCAGAAGGAAGAGAACGAGAATGTCGAGTCTGTGAGACTTATTGCCCACGTGAAGCTGTAAAAATTGATTATGTATGATTATTGATTGGTTATTTAATTTTTGATAAAAAGTGTTATGAACTATGGTCAGTGAACGAGTTACATGTTCAGGTTGTTCACTTTTATGTGATGATATTATTATTAAAAGTGATGGCCTATATATTGATGAGGTAATAGGTGCGTGCCTGAAAGGAAAAGAACGGTTCGATCAAGTAACAGCAAAAAATCGAATCTTTAATTCAATGATTAGGAAAAATGGTGAGTTGGAGAAGATATCATTTGATGAATCTATTGATAAAATCATTAGCATTCTCAATAACTCTTCTAAACCTCTCTTGTATGGCTTTTCTACTGTAAGTTGTGAAGCACAATTAGCGGGAATTGAGCTTGCAAAAGTTATCAATGGTTATATAGATTCTAATTCTACAATCTGCCAAGGAAAAGTTCTAAACATTTCTAAAGAAACAGGTATAACACTAACAACTATATCAGAAATCATAAATAAAGCAGATTTGTTGATTTCATGGGGAGCAAATGCAGCGGAATCAATACCACGTTTATTAAATAAAGCTCTTTTTTCACGTGGTAAATTTAGAATGACTGGTCGAGAAA
>JAEOTV010000095.1 GCA_016839635.1 Promethearchaeota archaeon
CAAATTTAGCAATTAAAGGCATTAACTGTTCTTTAAAGTGTGTATCAAGTTGGATAAGGGCGAACACTTCGGCTATAACGTCATCTATGGAATTATTGCTCGGTGGCTTGTGATAATAAAGAAAAAACTGTTGTCGTAACTTCTTAAATTGATTATCGGTTAGCATGGCGAACTTGTCAACCAACAATTCTACTTGATACTTAAAGGATTTATTAGTGTAAATAAGGGCATTAATAAGGAAGAGGATATGTACAAATTACAACATGTTATTAACCTTCTCTATACTGGAAAGTTTGCTTTTGTAGTTAAGAAGCCTAATGGAAAATGGAACGATGGCGAGATGATTTTTGCCTTTAACCGAGACGGATTCTTAAAACCAAATGAAATTCATTCCTTAAATATGGAGATTAATGACTATTCAACTATATTTCGAGGGGACGAGAATGACTGGCAGAAATTATGGATTTATCCCAAAGTATGGACTGCAGATTTCAGTACCCAGAATAATGATATCAATTCTTACTTCAATTACATTGACAATCCAGAATTTGATAATAAATTTATTAACGAGTTTATGAGAGAGTATATGGAACGCATGGAATTCTTGTTTTCAGGATATCTTGAATTTATTAAGGAGTACTTGAAGTTATAGTACAGAAATTAATCCTTTTTTTTAATTTAAATTTATAGAATCCAAGGTAGTAAAATCACTACTAGGTTTTCTTATTGCCTTTAAATTCTTTTTTTTAAGTAGTTTTTTTATTTTTATTTCAGTCTGGATCTTTTCCATCTGTTCTCTATCAAAAATAATAATCTTTAAGTCTCTTAATTTATTTAAGATATCCATGAGATACTCGAAAGAGAGTTTAAAACTTGGGTTTCTTCCTATGTTTAAGACTTGTAATTTCTTTAATTTGAATATTTCATAAGGTAATTCATTTAAATTACATTTAGATAAATCTAGACCACTCACTTTTTTATTTTTCATTGAGAATTTATGGATTATGTTTCTTTCATTCCAATCCACTTCCAATCCCCTATTAATACTTGGAACAAATTTTAAAATTATATTTAATTTTTGCTGGATTTCCATAAGTATTTCCGCTTCACTTGATTCGAGCAACCCAAATAACAATTCTTCGTTGCTTAAATTATCTTGGTATCCCTCAACGAAAAGATATTCCACAACTGATTCTGAGCCACTGAGCATTCGTTTAAGTATCTCCTCTTTAAATTTGACTAGTCCAAATTCATCTCCTTCTTCAGCTAACTTTTCTAATAACGGAAAGGCTAAATTTGCTTTCAGTAACCGTGTATCGTAATCATGTTCACTCCATACTTGTAAATTACTACAATGCCCCCAGAACTCCTCTTCGGGAGTGATTAATAATAAATTTTCATCATTCTCGATGTTAGGAATTCCTTCATCCTTAAGAATTTGAGATTTGTAGATTGTATGGTTGTAAATCTCTGCTGCTTCATCAATAGATTCAATAGTATTATACTGGTTTTGCTGGTCCTTGGGAATGTTTAGGAGCAGACGCTTACACTGCATAAAATATTTTCCACTGATGTAAATTTCTGTGTGCGGATAATTAAACTTTAATGTAATGAGTTCGTTTATTTTAAAATTGGTTTGCATTTTTTCAAATTTTCTTCTTTTGTCTAATAAAATTATAGAAACTTACACATATAATCTTTAAGAGGTTTTGAATTTTCAGACAATAATTTTTAGAAATTCGAGTTAAATTTAATTCAAAAAAAAGCATAGTTTTTTGTTTTTTGCTTTACTAACATAGTAAAAAGCTCGAATTTTGACGATTTTTTTTCATTTTGATATTTTTTATATAACTAAAGAAGAAAAGAAAAAAATAAAGTTTTTATGGGATATATTTATCGTTTTAGGTTTGCTGATACCCAGTCGTAGTAACCCTTATCCTCTAGATGCTTTGGGATTTCTGCGAAAAATTGTTGAGTAATCTCTCTTACATGCCGAGCCGCTGTACCAGAAAACATCATTGCTAAATCTAAACCCACTAAACTGAGACTTAGAGCATTGATTACTTCCCATATTGGTCCTCTATATTGGCGTAATCCCCATTCGGGAGCTTGCTTCTCACTCATCCATGCCTCTCTAGCACCCCAAGCGTTTGTAGTACCTCCACTTATTGGGTATGCTAAATCAGTTTCACCGAGTAGTCCTGCAACTCGCATTCTCTGATAAATACTAAATGAATATTCCATTCCATAACCAAGTGTAGCGCATGTTGGGTCCATAACGATTCGATTTCTAGGGAGTCCTAATTCTAAAGCATCTTTATTCATTTTGATTTGGTTATTCATATCCAAGCTAGTCCATAATAAGCAGTTATGGTCATATTTCACTGCTAGAGGGATAACTTCTTCCCATGTAGCTTTATCTGCGGCAGATAACATTAGAACTTCACTTTCAGTAATTGGGGCTGTTGCCTCGAAGAGTTCCTTATCCTTTTGTTTGTTTCCAGAGCAGCCAATTATTACGGGGACATCAACGGCTTGAAGGATTTCTTCTAAGTACTTGACTGATTGTTTCACTGGCGCATTACCCATTCCTGGATCAATCTCTAAGGAGTGAAAAGTAATACATTCAGCACCGAATTTATCTACTGCAAATTTTGCCCATTGAGCAGGATTTGCTAAAACATCACCATATTCTTGCTTTATGGGTTTTGGAAGCATCATTTTTGCGCCCATATCAAAAACGTCATAAGTAACGAGCGGTGGATTAGGATTTCGTTTACTCAATCCAAGGAAATTATAAAAAGGAGGAACTACTTCTCCACCAATAGTAACTTTTTTACCTTTTGAACGGACAAATTCAATAGTTTCAATTTTTCCTGGGAATTCTAAATCAAGTGAAAATTTCGCCGGTGTCCATTCAGCTTTCCCCGGAACTCCAGGTAAAACAGCTTGAGCGGCAGCTTGAACAATACTTGGCAACATTTGAAATTCAAGATATTCTGCAAATAAATCTACATCTTGAAGTTCAATTTCTTCAGTATCTTTCATAAATTCTGCTAATTTTTTGCTTAATTCATCGAAGGAAATTTTACATCACACTTTATTTATTAAGTTATATTTGATATTGAAAAAAACATTATAAAAAATATAAAATTTGTTTATTGAAATTGACAATTATTTAAATAGAAGCGATGTCGATTTTCGACTTTTATCTTAACTTTGTAACTATTTAGTAATATGGATTTTTTAACGTCTTTAAATTGCAAATATTTTGATATATTCCAATTAAGGCGTATTAAGACCGTAAGCTTTAAAAATACAATCATCATATCACTCTTAAATCCAATTACGAAAGATTTCATAATATTATGAGAAAGAAAATAATTGCAATTATTTTACTAATTGTTGTTGTAATTTCTGGTTCCGTAGCTGTTATTTGGACTTTAATTAATATTACTGAAGTACCAGAAGAGCCTAATCAAGCACCTGTAATTCTTAGCTATTATCCTTTAATAAATCCTTCTATCAATGATACTGCTACCCAATTTTTTAATATTTCTGCTTCTGATCCAAATGCGGATTTTTTAACATATGGTTGGTATATTAATGGAGTGAAAGTTGCGGATAATTTAACCTATTACACGTTTGACGCCAGTAGCTATCCTATTGGTACTTACTCTGTTCAAGTAAATATTACTGATGGAGAATTTTATATTAACCATACATGGTCTTTAATGACTTCATTAATGGGGGAAGTACTTAGAGTAGCGACAAGATATAATCCTGTTACCATGGATCCAGTAGATAGTTGGGATAAGGTTTCAAATAATATGTTCGATCAAGTGGTTGAAACTCTAATTGCTTATAATCTAAGCGATCCTACTTTACCGTTAGTAGGAAAGCTAGCAGAATCATGGGATTTCCAAAGTACAAAATTTGGCACCAATATTACATTTCAACTACGAGATAATGTGTATTTTCATGATGGATCAAAACTTGACGGGTACTGTGTCTTACATACTTTCGAAAGAATTAATTATTTTGGCAATGCAACTGGCACTTTAGATCCTCCTCAAGTTATGGCTTTCCCACATAGGCTTTACAAATTTAGGGATGGAACACCTATCTTCAATCATAGTTTAAGTTTTGTAAATCCTATAGATGACTTAGAGGTTACTATAGTATTAAATGCGCCATATGGACCTGTAGAAGGATTACTAGCCTACACCGCAAGTGCAATTGTCCATCCTGATTCTACTCCCGTAGATCGCATGTTAGACCTTGGCATAGATCTAGTCATTGGAACTGGTCCATTTAAGTTAATAGGATATTATAGAGATGTAGAAGTCAGATTTGAACGTTGGGAAGGATATTGGAATTCTCCTGCCTTTTGGGATAGAATATTATATACTAAATACAATGATGATGTTACTGCTAATAATGCTATGTTAGCTTTAGATATTGACTATTTAGGTCAAGGAATTGCGTCTCTCAAGCCTGATTTTGAAGCCGATCCAGATATTACAGTAACTGGAGATGGAGTGAATGATTATATCAATGGTTCAATTTATTGGTATATCGCATTTAATAGGCCTTACATAAACCAAACTTGGAGAAAAGCCATTTCATATGCTTTCAACTATAGTTATTTCATCACTGACATTGAATTAGATACATCCGTGAGGGCTAATTCATTAGTTCCACCAGGATTCCCAGCTCATAATTCCACAACAACCGGTGCTTATTATGATATACCAAAAGCTAGACAAATTATGCAAAGCATGGGTTTTGGTGTAGGATGGGAGGTTGGTAGTATGAATGGAGACCAATTCATACCTGGAGCAGATGAAGCTCAATGGACATCAGCAGAATTCATTCCAGATTTTGGGAACTTCACGGGTAATGAGTGGAATTTCCGACATAGATTAGGAAGTTTTTTCATGGAACTCCTTATCCAAAGATTCACCCAAGACATGGATTTGATTGGAATTCAAATTACGCCACAACCATTAACATGGGATGAATTCATTAGAATGGGTCAATTACATCCTGATAGGCTTCACTTATATTTTCTCGGTTGGGGTCCAGATTATTTTGAATCGTTCAATATGATTGAACCACTAGTAAATCCTGCTTCTTATCATAACTATGCTGAAATCAATGATCCTCAGATAAACCTTCTCTTAGATGCTGCTGTTTCTGAAACTAACACAGCTAATAGATATCAAATATATAAAAGGCTTCAGAGCATTACAATTGACAAAAGATCTTATCATATGCCTTTAATGTATGATAAACTGTACTTTGTACATGCTGCTAATTTAAAGGGTGTTCCCTATAACTCGATGGAATTTTCCTATTGGTATCTAACCTATCGAGTTTAGAAAACCATTAAGAAGAAAAAGATAAATTTAAAATTTAAAACAAATATTTTTTCTTTTTACTTTATTTCTGTATGTGATAAGAATTAAGCCTATTGAGAAAGAAGAAACTAAGAGTAAAATTTCTAATTGAAATCCAGGTATTATTGGTAAGTAATATTGTGTCAAGTCTTTATCTATAAGTGTGCCATTACTATAGCTAATAGTGGATGTAAAAAAAAATGTGTCTGGTCCGCCACTAACCAAGATTATTTCAATATAATAAATTTTTTCGTCAGGTGCAGTATAGTTTATGTATGGATTATCCTCTAGGCTATAGGAGACAGTTTTATTAAAGACATTTTCATTTAATGTGTTATCATTATTTACATAGGATTGCACTGGTCTTGTGTTAAACAGAAAAAGAGTAAAATTACCACTTCCAGTATGAGTTATATTAAGTTCAATATTATTTGAAATATCTAAGTCAGTTAGGAAGAAAATATAATTTCCGTTTTTCATATTATCAATATAGGAAAATGCCATAGCATTATTAATTGGAATTATCATGAAAAGCAATAAAATAGATACTGATATCTTTTTATAGTTCATTATGTAACTAACCACATCTGTTTCGATAAAAATATATTATATAATAATTATGAGTTTTAATTAATATTCACTTTAGAAATTTTTTTCAATTATAAATAAAATTGTATATTATTGTCAATAGCAAATAGATAGAAATTTCATGGAGCATTTAGTTTTAAAAAATTTAAAATTCACCAAGGCCCATGGCCTTGGAAATGACTACATTATCATCAATGATATTAAATGGTCGATTCCAGAGGAAAAAAAGGCAATCTTAGCTATTAAATTGTGTGAAATTCATTTTTCTATAGGAGCGGATGGATTAATTTTTGCATGCGAGTCTAAAGATGCGGATATTAGAATGAGGATATTCAATAATGATGGATTAGAAGCTGAGATGTGTGGAAATGGGATAAGATGCTTTTCGAAATATATATATGAAAATAATCTCGTCAAAAAAGATAAGATTAACATAGAAACTCTTAAAGGTGTTATGGTAGCTAGCCTTAATATAGTAGATGAGAGAGTTAAAAGTGTGGAGATTGATATGGGCCCCCCGATTCTAAATTGTGATGATATACCTGTTTTATTAGAAAGTTCTGTTGATCGTTGTGTTAATGAGACAATAGTCATCCTAGATAAGATTTTTAGGTTTACAGCTGTTTCAATGGGGAATCCGCATGCTATTATTTTTGTTGAAAAAAATTTAAATGATGATGAGTTGAATAGGTATGGGGCGACGATAGAACCGAATAGTCGTTTTCCAAATAAAACAAATGTTGAATTTGTTAAGGCAATTTCTAAAGAAGAAGGGATTGTAAGAGTTTTTGAACGAGGCGTAGGTATTACAAAATCGTGTGGCACGGGAGCTTGTGCGAGTGTTGTTGCGGGGACTATTCTTGGAATATTTAACGAGAAGGTACCTATAACTATACATAATGATGGCGGAGATTTAAAAATAACATATACAGGTAAAAAAGTTTTAATGGAAGGGCCAATTGAAAAAGTCTTTGATGGTGTGCTTGAAAAAATAGAAATCTAATGGGTCATATTCTTATGAATTATATTACTTGGTTGAAAAGTAAAGATATAGAGTATCGAAATGGAATATTATATTTCGCTAATTTAAACACCTTAGAAATAGCAGAAAAATATGGTACTCCAATATATATTACAAATGAACAAATGATTAGAAAAAGGTATAAAGAATTAAAAGATACTCTAAATTCAGTCTATAAGAAAAATAAGATTTACTACGCTGTGAAATCCAATACAAACTTAGCTATGTTGAAAATTCTAAATTCTGAAGGATCTAATTTTGATTGTTCTTCTACGGGAGAAATATATACGTGTTTGAAATCGGGCATTCCATCAGATAGAATAATTTACACAGGTAATATGTTTTCAAATGAGGATTTTAATTTTGCTGTTGAGAGGGATATCCTGATTAACTTAGATAGTTATAGTCAATTAAAAAGGTTGGTAAAAATTCATGAAAAGAGAGGAAAGAATACAAATCTTATCTCTTTTAGGTTTAATCCAGAATTCGGAGCAGGTCATCACCCTCATACTATAACTGCTGGGAGAGAAATTAAATTTGGTATCTTAGAAAATCAAATTATTCAAGCATATTCGAAGGCAAAGGAATTAGGTTTCAAAAAATTCGGAATCCACCAACATATAGGATCAGGCATTATAAATGCTACTGATTTTGATAAACCGACCGTAAAATTCTTAGATATTATTGATAAGATATCGAAATCATTAAGTATACAATTTGAATTTATAGATTTTGGTGGTGGTATTGGTATCCCCTATCATCCTGAAGAAAATCCAATTGATTTAATGAAATATAGTGAAATTGTGTTTAATAGTTGCAAAGAATTGGTTGAAAAAGGAGATATTGGAGATCCTTTTCTCTTTATCGAACCAGGAAGATATATTTCCGCTGAATCAACTATTATTTTAACACAGATTAATACTATAAAGGATAATGGCTTTAAATTGTTTGCTGGAATAGATGCTGGTTTTAATACTTTAATTCGACCTATTTTATATGGTTCCTATCATCATATTATTGCTTGTAGGGAGAAAAGTAAAGAGAAAATTTTAAAATATGATGTTGTCGGACCAATATGCGAATCTGGTGATGTTCTTGGAAGGGAAAGGGAATTACCAGAATTGGATGAAGGAGATTACATTGGAATATTAGATGCTGGGGCTTACGGCTATGTTATGAGTAGTCCGTACAATTCAAGGCCTAGACCTGCTGAATTCTTAATAAATAAAGGGAATGTTTATAAAATCCGCAATAATGAGAAATTTGATGATCTAATTAGAGATCAAACAATTCCAGATCATATAAAATAGTTATCTTTAGCTACATGAAACATTAAAAATAAAAATTAAATTCTACTATTTTTATATTGAGATAAAATTATAAAAAGTGGGACTATTAGGGCTTGGATACCCCTTATTATTCTCGATGAAGTGTTGGCATTATGAAATCTAAGTCTAGCTCTATTGCTATGGAGATTAATGAAAATACTGATCTGCACTGATCATTTTTATAATTTTATCTTATCTATAAGCTTTATTTTCTCAAAATATATTTTTATAAACCTAATACTTCATTGGTGGAGTATATTTTATTCTCCCTAGCATTCATTATGAACTTAATTGCGGTTATTGCACCAGAAGCGAAACAATTTCTACTATGCGCTTGATGTCTGAGTTCAATACGTTCCCCCAGTCCTGCATATAAGATGGTATGATCTCCAACTATATCACCGGCTCTGATGGCATGTATCCCTATTTCATTTTTAGCTCCTACTTTTCTTTTATTTGGTCCTTTATCCCTTCCAAATTTAGCGACATTTTCTAGTTTTACTCCCAAAGAATTACTGATATTCTTAGCAAGAGTAAGAGCTGTTCCTGATGGTGAGTCGAGCTTACGATGATGATGGGCTTCTAACACTTCAATATCCCAATCACTTAAATAATTTGTGAGTATTGATGCCATTTTGAAGAGTACATTGACGCCAGTAGCCATATTAGCTGAAATTACTGCCGGAGCATTATTCTTTTTTATAAGTTCTCCCATATTCGTTAAAAAATCATTTGATAATGCTGTTGTGCCAATTACACACCGAATTCCATTTTCAACACATTTTATACAATTAATTTCAGTTGCTTTTGCAACAGTAAAGTCCACCACTACATCAGGGCGAGTTTCATTGATAACCTTTTGCAAGTTTTTGACATCAGTTATTTTGATTCTGTTTGGATCATTCACTCCTAAAACAAATCCTAATTTATCATCAATATGAGATTTATCACATGCAGCTACAACCTCAATTTCATCATCTTCTATAGCTAATTTACTTATTATCCTATTTGTGTTACCCGTCGGTCCTAAAATAAGTAATTTAATCAAATTTGTATACACCTCCTACTTCTGAATTAAATCTAATCCTTTTAATACATCCATTATTTTAGTTTGATTTGTTTCTAATGGTGGAGTAAGTGGCATTCGCATCCTTATATTCATTAATCCCATTACACTTGCAGCAAATTTTACAGGCCCAGGATTAGTTTCAATAAACAGAACTTTGAATAAATCATAAAGTTGTAATTGTATTAATTTTGCCTTCTCCCAGTTATTATTTAATATCGTGCTAGTAAATTCTACCATCTTAGAGGGAATTATATTGGAAGCGACACTTATTGCTCCCTTTCCACCTAGGGCCATTATATGATATGTCATGCTATCATCACCACTCAGGACAATAAAGTCACTTGGAGTAGTTTTAATGATTTTAGTAATCTGATCAATATTTCCACTTGCACATTTAATCCCTATTATATTATCTTTTATATCAGCTAATTTGGAAACTGTTTCAGGCTCTAGATTTCTGCCAGTGCGACTAGGGACATTATATAAGATCATTGGAAGGGATACTGAATCTGCAATAGCAGAGAAATGATCTATTAGAGAATGTTGCACGGGTTTATTATAATAAGGCACCACAACTAATATTCCATCCGCACCAACTTTTTCAGCATATTTAGATAGGGAAATAGCTTCTTTTGTCGAGTTACTTCCGGTTCCAGCTAAAACAAATGGATCTTTCCCACTTTTACTAGCCTCATCCATAGTAATATTCATAGCTTCGTGATGCTCTTCATGGGACATTGTAGCACTCTCTCCAGTTGTCCCCATTGTTAATATTTGACACCCATTTTCAATTTGAAATCGGATGAATTCTCGATATTTTTCCTCATCTAATAAAAAATTTTCTTTCAAGGGTGTGATCATAGCAGTTATCACATTTTTCAATTTATCTATTTTAGCCAATAAGATCCTCCTCGTTCTTTTTAATCTATATTTTAAAGAATTTATTAGTAATTTTCCTATATAATACTTTTTAATAGCAGTCTATTGTATTGATTTGAATTATATCTATACCATTCATATTTAAAGAAAAAATTTTATTATGAGATAGTATGAAAATAAAATTATTAGATAAGTTTCAAGGTTGCTTATTAGGCGTAGCCATTGGAGATACCCTTGGGGCGCCGTTTCAAGGCAAGTTACGTACCCAAATCTATTCATATTTTGATGATTTCGAAAGCTTCATTCAGCAAAATAAGTCAATTTTTAGAATTTATACAGATGATACACAGTTAACATTACACCTCGCTGAAGCACTAATTAAAGGCAATGGATTTAATGTTGACTACATCATCAGAGAATTTATTAATTGGCTAGATGATCCTCCTATTGGTCCTGGTTATGGGTGTATTTCCTCTATTCGTAAACTAAGATATGGGGTTCAGTGGGAGCAGGCCGCTTCAAATTCTGGAGGAAATGGTACAACTATGAGAATTGCTCCAATTGGATTATTTTACTGTAAAGATCCTAAAGCATTGAAGAACGCCGCAATAAAATCAAGTATTATTACACACTCTCATTCAGCTGCTTCTGCAGGTGCCGTTGTTATAGCTAGTGCCATTGCTTATCTTATTAATAAGAATCCCGATAAAGGATTTTCTGTTGAGGAATTTTTTAATGCTTTAACTAGTTCAATTTCTGATTCTCAAGATAAAATATGGAAAGAATTTATTGAAATTTTATTAAAAGTAAAATCAAATTTGGATATGCCAATTGAATCAGGGCTTATAAAATTTTCTCAAGCGGGAGTTAAATCTCCGTATTTTATTGAAGAGTATTTAGGTCAAGCATTCGTCCATCCATATACTATAAGCACCGTCGCTTGTTCGATTTTCGTATTCTTAAAAAAATTATCTTCTTTTCAAGAGTGTATTTTCGAGCTTGCAACAGCTGGCGGAGATAGTGATACTGTAGGAGCAATTGGGGGAGGTTTGGCTGGTGCTTATTTCGGGTTCCAAAAAATTCCACTAGATTTAATAAAATTAGTTAAAAGTAGTAAGAAAATCTTAAAAATTAGTGAGGAACTCTATAGCGTATTTGAGAAAAGATTTCTCAAAGGATTTTTATAATTTTTTGAAAAAGTTATTTAATATTTCTAAGCAAGAATTGCAAAAATTTGGTGGTTTTTCATCAGTATCTGATAAAGTATTTGAGAATCGCATAATACAGAAATTATTACAATGGGGTAAACCAAAAGTATGACCTAACTCATGAATAGCTTCTTTTAAAATTCTTTGCTCAAATTTAACCTCATTTTCAGGTCTCCTGTAAAAAGATTCTCTGAGTCTTGTAATTGAAATCAGAGCCCCAACTGGATGATAAGGATTACCTTCTTTTGGTTTCTCCGCACGACCAAACAAAAACTTGTATGATATTGAATATATATCACAGTCGATTATAGCTAATGTTCGAAAATAATGTTTATCTTGGAAGGCTAATTTAATTTTACTTAATATTTTAAGAGCATTATACTGTCCTCGTTTTTTATTATATTCCATTTCTTCTAAAGAAATAGCCTCTACTATGGGGTTAACAGAAATATTGAATTCCAAAAAACTTATTTCTAATTTTTTTTTCAATTTATTAATAATAGCTTGTTCTACTTGCCCAATTTTTAACAAACTGATTATTTTTTTCATTTTTATTACTTAATAAGAGGATTTTATTCATTAAAAGAATATCATAGATACTAACAATTAAATAAAAAACTTACTTCTAAATTATTCATACCGATCCAATTTTCATAATCACAAAAAGAATATTATCTCGGGTTGAGCTAATATTGTTTAAAATAGATAGTGTTCTAGAAGAATCTAATGATATATATCAATTTCTTATTAATAATATACTAGATGTAGTTGTTGAAGTAGATTTAGATGGAACCTTTTCATATATTAGCCCTAGAGTTTATGATATATTCGGATATAAACCCGAAGAATTAGTGGGTAATCGATTTTTCAGTTATATACATCTTGATGATATGGAAAAAACTTTAAAAACTTTTGAAAAGGCAATTAGAGGCAAAAAAATAATATTAGTAGAATATAGGGTTAGACATAAAAAAGGGTATTATATTCCGGTTCGTGCGAAAGGTTCTTTGGTAAAAATTAATAATAAGGTAAAAATTATTGGTGTATTGAGAGATATATCCGAACAAAAAATAGCTGAACAAAAGTTAAGGGAATCTGAAGCAAAATATCGAATGATTTTTACTGGAGCTAGTGATCCAATAGCAATATTAGATAATGTTAAAATTATTGACTGTAATGATCTCGCTGTAAAATTGTTTGGATATGATGATAAAAGTGAAATTATTGGACAACCTCCTTGGAAAATTTCCCCCCGAAAACAACCTGATGGAAGAAATTCCGTTGAGAAAGCTAATGAACATATCCAAAAAGCAGTTTCAGGAGAACCTCAAAGTTTTTACTGGAAGCACCTCAAAAAAGATGGAATTCTCTTTGATGCTGAAATCTCGCTGAGTAGTTTTAAATTAGATAATAAAACATACATCATGGCAATAATAAGGGACATTACCGAAAGAAAAAAGGCTGAAAAAGAATTACGAGAAATTAGTCAATTGAAAACGGAATTACTTGAAAGAACTTCTCATGAATTAAAGACACCTATCATTTCAATCAAAGGATTCACTGATCTATTACTAGATTTACATAAAGAAAAGTTTGATGATGATGTATTCTCAATTTTAGAAGAGATAAAAAATGGAACTGAACAACTTGAGACGCTTATTAATAGACTTCTAGAAACTTCATTATTAGAATCAGAACAGATTAAATTTAACCCAAAAGAAGAAGATTTATCATTTTTAATAAGATTTTGTGTAAGAAATTTACACGGTTTAGCAAAAACAAGGAATCATTTTATAACTCTCAATATTCCTAATAAATTAATTATTAAATTTGAGAAAGAGAGGATTTACGATGTTATTTCACATTTGATCATTAATGCAATAAAAAACTCACCTCCTTATGGAAAAATTAAGATTACAACTGAGAAAATTGAAGGCTATGTAAATGTTTGTGTTCAAGACAATGGAATTGGCTTATCTCAAGAGGAACAAAAGAAAATTTTTAAACAATTTGGAAAAATTGAACGATATGGACAAGGATGGGATATTGGTATTGAAGGAACAGGAATGGGATTATATACATCAAAAAAGATTATAGAGCTACATGGTGGAAAAATTTGGGTTGAATCTGAAGGGAGAAATAAAGGAGCAAAATTTTGTTTTACGCTCCCATATTAGATTAAAAATGAGAAAAATATTTTTCTAACAATTCTGATTCATTTTTGCGAGTCCCACATATGGATTTCCTCTAATGAAACTGATGAGATAATTTTATTCAGTTTTTGGAGAATATCTTTTTGGTTTGGCACTTCTTTAAGAATTTTTTCTATAGCATATTGTACCTTTAATTCATTATCATCATCGCTATGAGAGGACCCAATTTTATACCAATAATCTGCGATTTTATCCTCGGAAAAGACTTGAGTTAATCCACCTTGATTAAAAAGAATTTCGATTTCCTTTTCATAATCGTCTTGACCATATTCTTCAGATGTATATTCAACTTGATAGTAAATAGGGCAATCATGATGAAATACTTTGCACGTATATTCGTTAACTTGTTCTCTTATAGGAAATTCTTCTACTAGTTTACCATAAGGACATAATCCAAGTCGATGACATGGTTTTTTAACATTTTGATCAATGATTTTTGAAGTATTTAACCATTCGCTAACCATTTTTTTCACTTCCATTTTGTAAATGTTTTTTATTATATATTTGTATAAATCTTTTTAAATAAAAAATAAAATGCTCAATTACCAACGGCAAAACTTTTTTAGAATATTAATTTTTTTTATCTATACCCGTTATAAATGAGATTACTCAATTAATTTCTAATATCTCTCTAAAATAAGACATGTTTTAAGTTAAAAGTTAAGGAAATAACCCATTAATTATGGGAGGGTGGTCTAGCTTGGTATGATTCTTGGTTTGGGACCAAGGGGTCGAGGGTTCAAATCCCTCTCCTCCCATTTTTTATATGTTATTAAAAATTTCCTGATTCTTGAAGTTCTATTGATTCTTCCATATTTAAATAACTTTCAGCTATTAAATCTTGAATAGATGAAATAAGTGATAATATAATAGCAGGGTTATCTGATGTGATTTTATAATGTTGATGGATTTTTTGGATTAGAGTATAAGTAATTTGATCTTTAAAGAATTTTAAAATATCTTGAATATCATCATCAAAGTCCTTATGTTTTTGTATCCACACTATCATAAACTTAGTATTATTCCTTCTATTAAATTTAAATTTAGTCTTTATAATCATTATATCATTTCCTCTGAATCGTGATTTTTACATTTGCTTAAGTTAACATAATTATAACTTAAAATATTTAAAGAAAAAGGATTTAAGATGAATCAAAAGATTTTCAGATATCTGATGTGGTTTTTGAGGTTTGCGAATTAAATCATTGAGTTTTTTTCAATAAATTATTAAGTTCATTTGTAATCTTTTCAGTCTTCTTATCTTTTATCCAATATCTTATTTTTGAAGATCGAAGGAAATTCTGAATTTTATCATTAAGATCATTTAATTTTTTTTTATCTTCTTTAGATAATTGTGGAATTGTTTCTTCTATCTTTTTCTTTACTTTTTTAATTTCCTCTTCAATGATTGGAATCTCTAATTGTTGTTTGCCTTGAATTAATGCTTTTCTAAAAATTTCTTTAATATTCTTTATCCAACCTTGAATCCAAGGGTAATTTCCTTTTTTTTTAGGATCTTTTATTAACACGTCCTTTCTATCAACAATAATTAAATTATCGGGGCATGAATTTTCACAGGCACCACAATAAAAACACTCTTCTTCATTACAGGCAATTTTCCCATATTTTTTAACGTCTTCAGCACTTTCAGGAATAAAAAATGATTCTGTTGGGCAAATATTGACGCATGCTTTACATCCTTGCGGATCACATTTATGGAGCATATATCTCTTAATAATCACATCTCCTTTTATGGGAGAATCAATTGTAAAACATTTTACAGGACATTCCTTTTGAATTTTGAAAAAATCTCTAATATTATTTCTATCCCTCACAGTTAAACATAGTTGGCATGTTTCATTATTTGAGTCTTCAATACATTTTTCCATGTCAATTTTAAAAAACTGACCTATTGAAGGAAATTCATCAAGATTAATTTGTTCTTTAGGAGTGATATTTTCATGAAATGCGTCATTTGGACAGATTATAGCACATAACATACAATAACAACATTTTTCATGATCTATTAGGATTTTTGGATTATTTTCATCTAATATCCCTTGAGCTATATCTGGAATTGGACCAAGCTCAATTGCATCAACAGGGCAAATAATTTTACATAAGGAGCATCCTATACATCGTTTTATATCATATGTGAGTTTTTTATTAACATTTTGAAATTTCCATTGAAGAATCAATTGTTCAGGTACAATTTCTATGCTTTTTTCAATAGATTCTTTTTCCTCATCAAAAGAATCATCATCAGGTAGTGTCTGCGAAATTTTTTTTCACATTTCTTTTTATTTTTAAGTATCCTAAGTTCAAGTAAATATAAAGTACAAAAAAAATTTACGATAATGGTTTTTAATCGCATTGGGTATTTATGTTTTTATATAGAATCCATGACAATTATGATTTTTTTTTTAAATGTTAAAGCATAAATATTATAATTTCTGTATAGGTTTGTAACATTATCAAGTAAAAAATTTCATATTTTAAACATCTAAATAAATTGGTGTTTAATTAGGGTTAAGATCACCGAAGGTGTTATAGGAATAAAAACAATCTTTATTGCCGAAGATGATAGAGATCTTCAACGACTATATGAGCTCTTATTAGGAATGTCTGGGTTTCAAGTGTTAGGTATTGCTAATAATGGAGATGAGGCAATTAAAATGTTTAAAAATTTTCCTGAAAAACCAGATATTATTATTCTAGATTATAGAATGCCAATAAAAAATGGTTTAGATGCTTTGAAAGAAATCCTACTAATTGATCATAATTCGAGAGTAATATTTGCCAGTGCAGACAAAACTGTAAAAGAAGAAGTCTATTCTTATGGAGCAAAAGGATTCTTAGATAAACCTTTCACTCATAAAAAATTATTAAGCACCCTTAATCAGATTTTGGCTTAAAATGATTTAATTTATTCATAATTTCTTTTTAGTATAAAAATAGATTAAAGATACTAATGTTTTATATTAGTTTTATGAGTAATAATCATAGCTCTCGTGGTCAAAATTATGTATATACTCAATTGAAATTCCATCAGAACTGAGATCTGGAGGTGCGTAAATTAAAGGTAAATTAGGAAAATAAGCTCCAATACCATTTTTGGCTAGGGTTATCGCAGGATGATCAGTCTCTTTAAATATCTTCTCACTTATTCTAAGCGTAATAATTCTACATTGCTGTTCGTTTAGAATCCCTAATGAATGAATATATTCATGTAAAAGAATATGATATGTATAAGCCCATACTATTTCATAAGGTTGTTCTCTTAAAATAATTTCTAAAGGTGTTTTATTCATTACAATATCCGTGCCGGGACTGAAATGCATTCCTCCTATAAAACCACCTCTAAACATACCCATTTCGACAATTCCAAGACTTAATCCTGCTCTATGGCGCCCATAGACATTTTTTACATCTTTTTTGACTTGTTTGAATATCTTGGGCATTTGTTTTTTTAAATCCTGTAATTTCATGGTTTATTTGCCAATATTAGGTATTATTTTTTAAAAAAGGTAATTTAAAAGTCGAAAAACCAAAAATCCTCATCATCTTCTCTTAAGAATCCCATCAATTTAGATAAATCTTTAAGGAGATGTTGTATTGAAACTTTGTGTTGATCTCTTCTAATAGGTCCCATTTCTAAGAAGAACATATCGTCCAGCAATTTATCAATGTTGATTCTATCAAAGTATTTTATTGGATTATAAAATAAAGTATAAAAAATCTCTTTCTCCAGATTAGGTTGCTCCTTCGTTTTCAGGTCTTCTTCAAACTGATCTCGGATAATATTTTTCAATTCTATAATGAAACATTCTTTATTATGCAAAAGAGCATTTCTTTCTAGTTCTAATCGACTTAGATTCTGTTCAATTTCCTTAATTTTTTCTCCTAAAAATCTGAGTTTCTTATCTGGAAGCGTGATTTTTTGATAATCTACTTGATATTCTGTATCTCTTAGTTTTAAATTCCCTCTCGTAACATCAATTTTAGATACATTATAATTTATTTTATAATAATCAGGAGTGATATCAATTCTTAAAGAAAGATTACTATTAATACGATATTTGATATTTCTTGGATCGTCACCAAAACTTTCGATTATTCCATAATCTGAAAGCATTTTAAGTTGACTATGAATCGCTTGTCTAGAAATTTTTTTCCCAAGTGAAGCCGCTAACTCCGAAGCGCCTAATGGAACTTTAGCTAATTTAGAAAGAATAATTCTTCTTGTAGGATTCCCTAATATTTCAAGTAAATTATCTATGCTAAGAAAGGCGTTTTTCCCTTCCTGACTTTCTAATTCCATTAGATTCACTCCTCTTTTTTCGCAATTTTAGTTTGTATTTATTTTTAATTTTAACGATATAATTCTTCTGAAGGTTCTTTGGCATATCTTTCTTGAGATTCTTTAGCTTTATCAGCAGATTTTAAAATTTTTTGAATTGATTCATCAAATTGTACATTTGATATTTTCACTACTTTAACTGAATCTGTATTATGGGTATTTATATTTGAATTTGTGACAGCCTCACGAATCGTCAAAAGTGTGGCTTCTTCAGCGATTGCTTGAATGTCTGCACCAGTATATCCCTCTAGTTCTTGTGCCATTTTTTCAATATCCACATCTTCAGCTAGAGGCTTATTTTTAAGATGAATTTTGAATATTTCAATACGTGCATCCTTATCTGGCATAGGGATTTCAACATGTCTACCGAATCTCCCTGAACGTAATAATGCTGGATCTAGCATATCTGGTCTATTTGTAGCAGCAAGCAAAATTACATCTTTAAGACCTTCTAACCCATCCATTTCTGTTAATAATTGTGAAACTACTTGCTCAGTTACTTGGGAGCTAGCAAATCTACCTCTCATTCCTGCTATTGCATCAATTTCATCGAAGAAAATTATACAAGGAGAAGCTGCTCTCGCTTTTCGAAATGTTTCTCTTACTGCTTTTTCACTTTCACCTACCCATTTAGATAAAAATTCAGGTCCTTTTACTGAAATAAAGTTAACTTCACTTTCATGTGCTAACGCTTTAGCTAAAAGGGTCTTTCCTGTCCCTGGCGGTCCAAAAAGTAATATGCCACTAGGAGGCTTAGAGTTTAAATGATTGTACAATTCTGGATATTTTAAAGGCCATTCTATAACTTCTTGTAGTTGTTGTTGTGCATCCTCTAAACCGCCAATATCATCCCATGTTTCAGTAGGCTGACTTATTAATACTTCTCGCAAGGCTGAAGGCTCAATACTGGTTCTTGCTGCTTCAAAATTCTTCATTTTAATTTGGAGTTCCATTAATATCTCAAGAGGTATAGGTTTATCTAAATCTATTCTTGGTAATAATTCTCTTATTGCTAACATAGCAGCTTCCTTTGCTAAGGCTTCTATGTCTGCTCCTACAAATCCATGAGTTTTTTCTGCCATAAGACGAAGATTAACATCACTGTGTAAAGGCATTCCTCGTGTATGAATCAGTAAAATCTCATATCGACCATCCGTATCAGGAACCCCAATCTCGATTTCTCTATCAAACCTTCCTGGGCGTCTAAGGGCAGGATCAATATCATTTACTCGATTTGTAGCACCAATAACAATAACTTCTCCTCTACCTTCTAAACCATCTAATAATGAAAGTAGCTGAGCTACTACTCTTCTTTCAACTTCGCCAGTCACTTCACCCCTTTTAGGGGCTATAGAATCTAATTCATCTATAAAGATTATTGATGGCGCCATTTCTTTAGATTTTTCAAAAACTTTACGGAGATTTTCTTCGCTTTGACCATAAAATTTGCTCATAATTTCTGGTCCACTTATAGTTTCAAAATAAGCATCTGTTTCTCCTGCAACTGCTCTTGCTAGTAAAGTTTTTCCTGTACCGGGCGGACCGTGAAGCAGCACTCCTTTAGGAGGATCAATACCAATCCTTTTGAATAATTCTGGATGCCTTAATGGTAGTTCAATCATTTCACGGATTCTCTGGATTTCTTCTTCCAAACCCCCGATATCTTCATAAGTAACTTTTCTTCTTTCTAATTCTTCAAGCTCTTTACTAGTTTTTTCTGAAATGGTAATTTTTGTATCTAAATCAATTCTAACGGCATCAGCTTTAGGAGAGTAATCAACGACAACAAAATCTATTCTACGACCCATCGCATTAAAACTTAAGATATCTCCTCTGGTAACAACCCGATTTTCTAATATCTGTGTCAACTGTTGAGGAGTTCGTAAAACAAATGACTCTTCTAGTCCTGCAAATGTTATTCTATCAGCTAAACTTACTTCAATTTTGCGAATTTCCACAACATCATCCAAAGATGCACCAATATTCCTTCTCAATGAAGAATCTATTCTGATCGTATTAGTACCTTTATCTTCTGGTTTTCCAGGATATAATAATGCAGCAGTCTTTTTCCCTCCCGCTTGATGGACGATTTCGATTACATCACCTGTCCGAAGTTCAAGATCATTTATTACATCTGGGTCCATTCTTATTCTACCTCTCCCAGCATCACTTTTATAAGCATCTTTTATTCGTACTTTTCTTACATTTCCATTATACTCGCGAGTCATCCCACTCATTCTTTATCATCATTTAACTTTTATTTTCGTTTAAATTTGAGATTTAATTTGTTCTAGTCTTAATAAATATTAATTCCTATTTATCCAATTTCTTTACCTTAATTATTGCTAGTCCATTTTTTACTTCCATTTCATAATTATCAACAGAAGTTTTGAACGGTAAATTAACAGTTTTCTCATACCTTTTAATTGAATTCTCAGCATTAAATAATATCCTAGTTCCTTTTTCATTTATATTAATCATAATATCTTCCTCACTTACCCCTGGAATATCAAATATAATTTCAGAATACTCTTTATAATCATTGATCTCAGTTGATGGCTCTAATACTGCTGAATCCTCTTCATGTCTAGTAAAGTCTAGTGAAAGCTGACTTGCATCAAATTCTTCCATAGAACTAGTCTCAAATCGTTTTTCTAATGTTGGATATTTTGATAAGTCTATATTCTTTAAAAATTCACGAATTTTTTTATCATCAATATTTCCTTCAATCTTAAACTCAGGTTTTTTCATACCTGACTCAAAATGATATGATATCTTAAAACCGTTTGTTTTATAATCTTTTAGTTTTAAATTTAAATTATTTTCCGATTCTGGAATAAATAAAAAATCCACATCAAAAATATCTGAATCTATTTTAAAATATTTTTTTATAGCATCAATAATATCATCAAATTCATCCGGCACATCTTTCACCTAATTTTTAGTTCTTGTCAATCTTTCCTTTACAAAATAAAACTTGTCAATTTATTTATGCAAAAATAACTATAAAAACTTATTGATTTTGAATAATAAGGAATATAGCCATTAAAATTGATTCTATTTAGGATGATAATATTTCTTTAATAAGTTATTTAACTCCCTTTGATTTATATCAAACAACTGAAAGAAAAGGGTATCTATGCTGTCTTTTAGTAAATTATACTTTTTATGTTCAATAGCATTACTAATTTCTTCCTTAATTTGATGATAATTCTTTATTAAAAAATAATCTGGATCTGATAATCTATTTATTAAATTTTCATATATAATATGGTTTTCAATCAAAAAATTTGTAAGAACTTTAATCAATTTAATAATTTCAATCTTGTTAGGAGTTTTAAAATGTTCTAAATTGGGAATTGGTAAGGCTCGTTCAAGTTTAGTTTTACTCCGTTTAATTGTGATATTTTTAAAATAATATAAAAAATGTACCATTTTTGAATTCAAATAGGCGAGTAAGAATAAATAATCAATTTCACTCTCTGTAGACTTAGGCCAAAGAAAGTAAGTATCTGATGTAGCGTAATATTGTTTATTTGAATATCCGAAGATATTTTTGTCTGTTATAAATTTAAAGAAAATTTTAGGATGCGAGTCATATAAAGGTTCGAGATCTAATAATTTTTCAGTATTTTTTTCATTAAACCTTCGAATAAAAGATCCTCTTCTAGGGAAATACATATCTTCTGGATTCTCTTTTGCATTAATTAAAATATCTATTAATTCAGGTTTGAATTGTTTTAAGTATTCTGAGAGATTTTGGTATTTTGATTCAAGTAACCTGTTTCTTTTTTGATTGGATTCTGAATTAAACTCACTTTTATTAAAGTAAATTAGGTATCCTACATACTCTTCTTTATCATATCCATAAGATTTTATAGATTTACTTTTATATATTTTTTTAAGCCTCATTTTCTCAATCGTGCTGAGTTTTATGAAATCACCATTGATTTGGATGAAAAAATTATCATCTTTAATTTTTATGTCCTTTCCCTCATTCAAAATGAAAATAGAGTCCTTAATAAGAATTAGCCCATTACGGATTATAAAATAATCTTTTAACAATGAAACTTTTCCGTTAGCTCTACAGAAGTTTTCAATTTCATCCACAATTATTTTTATTTCTTTCGGATAAAGAAGATTCCAACTTTCATCTTTTCGTAAATCTTTGTTCGTTAATGCAGAAGTATACATCTTAGTATGGTCTGAATCTATTTTATTCATCAGATCTTTGAAAATTCTCTTATTAAATAGATTATCTTTTTGATTTAATCGCTCTTTTCCAAATATTTGAATTATTTCAATATTTTTATTTATCTTTTGAATTTTTTCTTGTTCAGTCTTTTTCTGTAATACAAAAATACAATTGTGTTGACCTTTCGCCCCCTCAAATAGCTGCAAACGTGATAAATCTATATATTGGAGCAAATAGCACTCTTCTAGTATATGGGGTTTCAAGAATTTTATTCCTGTTTTTTTAGATTTTGTAATCCAGTAGTTTGTTGTAATAAATGTTAAAATACCTCCAGGATTTAACTTTTCTATTCCTAAATGAATAAAATAATAAAATAAATCCATATTACCTACAAAAAACTCGCCACATATTGGGAATTTTTTAATATAATCCTGAAATAAATATGAATTGTAATTTTGACCTAAATATGGGGGATTCCCAATTATTAAATCGAATTTTTCGTTTGGATCTGATCCTAAGAAATTTTCAAATCTGAATTTTACATTAGGATACAATCTTAAAAGATTTTCTTTTAAAATTGTGTCCATTTCATATGCAGTTATATCAGTGAGTCGGTTTTTTTGGAGAAATTTCAAAAATATACCTTCTCCTACTGAAGGTTCTAAAATTCTTAATGTTTGAGTTCTTTTTTGCCAATTTTTGATAAATTTAGTAATATTATCAACCATAAATTCGGCAATATAACTTGGAGTAAAAATTTGCCCTATTTTATTATCAATTTTGGAATTGTTGTTTTTTAATACCATCTATTCTTAATATTGGATTAAAAATCTAAATAGTTGATGGTTAGTTTTATTATTATGAATAAAGTCAAGAAAAAAAACTATAAATCGATTATTTTCTTTAAATTCCTTCTGGTATTAAGAGAATAAAATTACTTCCTTTAGTACAATCCCCATTTATTCTATCTTCTACCCAAATTTTTCCACCGAGACGATCAATCGTTTTTTTAACAAGAGACAATCCCAATCCCATACCTCCATTTGAAGATTTTTCATTTGATCCTCTCTGAAAAATAAATTTCTTTCTGATATCTTCAATTCCATCCCCATTATCAATGAATTGAATTTTGATAAAACTTTCTCCTTTAAAATTTTCTTTCGAAACACTAATTTCAATTTTCACATTTACATTACTATTATGTTTCACAGCGTTTAATAATAAGTTTTCAAAAATGTCTGATAATAATTCATTTGCATGGACAAAATATTCCTTTTTTTTAGGGGTAAATTGAATATGTAATATTCTCGTTTGGAAACTTTGTTTAAGAAATTTAATTGATTCTTTTAGAGTTCTGTTTACTCTAATTGGTTTTAGTGTAAATTTGGATTCATGAAGGGTAGATAATTTTCTTACATTAGAAATTAGTTTAGCCCCTCTGGATACTTGCTCTTTAATGATTCCATATAATTCTTTAACTGTACTGGACTTTTCAGGGTCCTTAAGATATATTAAACTAAGTTCTAATGATGATTGTATATTTTGAAGAATATTATTAATATCGTGGGCAAAAATATCTTTATACAAGCTAGCTTGGTCAAAAGCTTCTCGAGATTTTTCTTCTGATCTCTTAATGGCACCCTCGAACTTTTTACGTTCAGTTATATCTCTGCTAATACCAAATAATGCGTCTTTATTACCCCATTTTCCTTTTGTAACCTTAGTTTCTACAGGTATAAGTTTTCCATCTTTAGTAAGGAAGGGGATAGGACAAATCTCTCGTTTACCATTTACCATTTCTCCTATAATTCTAGCTGCTTCTTCACGTTGCTCTTTAGGATGAACAATTAAAGCTGACTTGCCTATTAATTCCTCCTTAGAATATTTTAACCTTTTTAATACGATTGAATTAACGGAAAGTATTTGGGCTTCATAATCTAAAATAAATATGAAATCTTCCAATGAATTAAAAAGGGTTTGAAGATCTTTTCTAAAAATATCTATTGATTCTGTCGATGGAATGTCTTCTTTCATATTAGATTCCATAATTACACCCTTTTAATTCTAATTTTACATAAAAGTTTATAACTTTGATAAAAAGATCAAGCTATTTTATTTAAAACTAAGTTTTAGCAAAAGTTTAAAAAAATTTTAGAATACAAAAAAAGAAGCAGTTTTCTAGATGAATTTAGTTATGATGATCATGATGTTCCATTTTGATATTTACTGGTCTTAAATTACCGATTGCCCAACCGGTCACTTCATTAAGAGAGGGGTGAATCACCATTGAATGATAAATGGGCATGAATGATCCTGCTTCAGGACACGCTCTTTCTACTTTGGGTATTTCTTTTTCATCTTTATATTCAGGTAAGCTACATGTAAAACCAGAATTCATCAAATAAACGAATGGTTGTACTAAGAGAGCAGCATGAGGGCCTATTACATGTGCCCCTAAGATTTTATATGATTTATCGACTATTAATTTTACAAACCCATCATCTTCTTGGCCATCCTCAAAACCCATAGCAAAACCTTTTGCTACTGTTGAATAATTCTTCAATGCTACATAAATTTCATAACCTTTTTCAATTGCTTCTGCTTGAGTCATTCCAACATGTCCTATTTGCGGGTATGTAAAGATCGCCCATGGAACTGTAAAATAATCTACTGATCTTTTTTGATCTTCTGGTCCAAAAATATTATTAGTACAAATCTCTGCCTCATAATTAGCCTTATGACGGAATTGGTAAAGCCCATTCGCATCTCCGATACACCAGATATTCTTCATATTGGTTTCTAAGTATTGATTAGATTTTATCCAACCTCTCTCATCTGTTTCAATTCCAGTTTTTCCTACTTTTAATAAATCTGCATTTGATTGTCGTCCTGCAGCAATGAAAATTTCTTCTGCGATTATTTCCTTTTCTTCTCCAGTCCTCATATTTTTAGTCAAGACTGCTTTTTCTTTTTTCTTCCAATATGTTTTTACTGCCTTTTCATTTAACAATATTTTCATGTGCTTACTGAAACTTTTTTCTAATAATTGACTAATCTCAGGTTCTTCCGTTACAACTAAACGTGGTAGCATCTCCACAATTGTTACTTCAGTTCCCATTGCTGAGAAAATATGGGCAAATTCAGCTGCTATTACTCCACCACCAATTATAATAAGACTTTTCCATGGTTTTATTGGAAATCTGCCACCAAAGAAGTTTTCATTAATAATATAGTCTATATCTTCTATTCCTTGTATTGGAGGAATAAAGGATCTTGCTCCTGATGCAATTACAAATCGTTTACCTTTAAAATGTCCTAGCTCTTTACTATTTTTAATATCTTTAACTTTCATTTCATATTCTCCGATAAATTCACCAACACCCTTGTATACATCCAAATTAGGTACTGTAGAGAATCCTTGATCTATCAGTTTACTTTCATCGATCTGGGACCACATACGTTTTGTTATTAACTCCCAATCAATATTTTCTATATTGAATTTTATACCAACTTGTTTTGCATGTTGAGATTCTCGGATTAAATCAGCAGGATGAACCAATACTTTAGAAGGAATGCACCCTCGTGTTAAACATGTACCTCCCATTTTAGTATTTTCTATAAGGGCACATTTCATTCCTAATTGAAGTCCAGTATTCAAAACATTTAATCCTACTCCACTTCCTATGACTACTAAATCATATGTTTCCATAATTTCATTTTCACTAATATTACTTTTAAAGTTTATATTAATATTTTAAAGGATGGTTTTATGAAAATCAAACCTTTTTTATTTTTATTAGTTTGAATAAGTGTGGAAGTATGATTTTTCCAAGGAATTTAAGAATCAGATGGTATTAAAATTACAAAATTACTTCCTTGGTTGTAATCACCTTTAATCCTATCCTCCACCCAGATATCACCATGATAAATTTCCATTATTTTTTTCACGAGTGATAATCCTAGTCCCATCCCTTTACTTTTTTGGGGTTTTCGCTTTCCTCTTTCAAATATACTTTTCTTACGATAATCAGAAATACCTACTCCATTATCTTTAAATTGTATCTTGATGTAGTTTTTATCTTCTTTTTCCTCTTTACTGATGTCTACTATGATGTCAATATTGGATTTATTATTATATCTGACAGCATTTATTAATATATTTTCAAACACATCTAATAATAGGTTATTGGCATAAACATAATTTCTTTTCATAGGTGTATTAATTTCAATATTAATATTTCTAGTTTGAAAACTAGATTCTAAAAATTCAATTGCGTTGTTTAATACTTGGTTTGCATTAATTTTTTCTAAAATTATTTCCGAATCATCTATTTCAGTTATTTTTCTAACATTTGATATGAGTTTTTTTGCTCTATTAACTTGTTCAAAAACTATTTCATGCAATTCATTTATTAAGTGGTGTTTTTCAGGATTAGTAAGATAAAGAGAGCTAAGTTCAACAGAGGAGCTAACATTTTGGAGAATATTATTTATATCATGAGCAAAAATATCCCGATAAAGATTTGCTTGATAGTAAGCCTTTCGATATTTTTCCTCAGATTTTTTTATTTTTTCCTCAGCAGTTTTTTTCTCTGTAATGTTTAATGTTGACTCAACAACACCTATAATTTTATTATATTTATCCCTGACAGGATAACCTCCTACATACCAAATTCTGCCATCTGGAGTAGTCATCTCATTAATGGCTGGTTTATTAGTTTTTATTGCTTTTAATACTGGGCAACCCTCACATGGTTCTTCTCGATTATTCCAGACTTGATAACATTTGTGTCCGATTAATTGTTCTGGGGTTAAATTTACAGAATCAGCTGCTGCCTTATTGGCATAAATAATTATATTATCAGGAGTTTGATATACTATATGTTCTAAAAGGCTTTCTAGGATAGCAGATTTTTCACTTTCAGATTTCTGTAGGGCTTCTTCAATTTTCTTTTGATCAGTAATATCTACAAACGTTACAAAATTAGCAGGTTCCCCTCCATAAAGAATTGTTTTGGAATAGACCTCAATCCACATTATTTCCCCTGATTCTTTAATATAACGAAATTGATATTGGTTTATAACATCTGGCTCCCCTTTTTGTTTCTTAATTGCTTGTTCTTCAACTAATTTTCTATCATCAGGATGAGTTCTTTTTAATTGGTCTTCTAGAGTTATGTTCATGACCTGTTCAAAAGAGTATCCCATCATATCTGCAATCTTTTGGTTAGCATAAATTGTTTTATTATTTTGTATGATGAAAATACCCATTAACGATTGGTCAGCTAGAGTTTTAAATTTCTCCTCGGATTCCTTTAATTTTTCTTCAGCAATTTTCTTTTCTGTAATATCAATAAGAGTAACTACAACTTTTGACCAGGTGCTCTCAAATCCTGGCAATATTGAAGATCTGGCATATAGATAAATTGTATCTTCTGTAAAGGTTTTAGAAGCAATTTCTGAATCATATATTGTTTCACCTTTCATTAAAGACAGAATTTCTTTTTTATTGTATAACAAAACTTCATCAGTTATAACTTTATCAATACTATCGCTTAATTGGTTCATTCTCAAAATTAAATCTTCTTTATTGTCTGCTTTATATACCTCTAACGTTTTTCTGTTCACATCAATGACTTTAGTCTTAGTCATTAACTTTAAGACTTCTTCAGGATTATCATCCAAAAATTTCTCAAAATCAATAATTCCCAATGATTTTAAATGATCAACATAACTTTTTGTCTCTGAATAATCTTGTTCCATTATTGCAATTGGAGAATTTTCAAATAATTTGCGATATTTCTCTTCAGATTTCTCTAATTCTTTGGATCTTTTTTTAATTCGTTCTTCTAACTCTTTATTTAATTCTTCTAATTCTTGTTCTGTTTTTCGACGCTTTAAGGCATTTCCTATAATATTAGAGGTTATTTTTAAAAGATTTAAATCATCTTCACTCCATCTTTCTTGAGCTTTCACATTATCAAAACCGATAAATCCAGATATATTCTCCCCTATCTTTAAAGGAAGAATAATCAGAGATTTTATACTTTCCCTCAAGAACTCTTCTTTTTCTGCTGAAGCTTCGGGAGGGAGATTCTCAACATTTTCAATGTTGAGCACCTCTCCTTTTTTGATTTTATTTATTGACCAAGAAAAAAATTCTATCGGAAGATTTTGGAGTTGATCTAATTGTGAAGTAACTCCCTCATTTACCCATTCATGAGTGTTGCTCATTGTGGATTTATCATCACTAAATATAAATGTATAACTCCTACTTGCTTGACTTAAAATCCCAATATCTTTCAGAGTAGAATTCATTGCTTCTTCAATATTATCGGGATTGAGAAACCGGGATGAAATTATGGCGAGAGTTTTTTCAAATTCTACTTTTTTTTCAAAATTTTGTTCTGCTTCAATTAATTTTGTTTGTGAATCAAAAATAGCAACTATTTTTTCGGAAGGTAATTTATATATATACATTTCAGTCCAACCGTATATTCTTTCATCTTGATATAACGAAGTTGGAGAACGCTCGGGTGTACCTGTTTTCCATACCCTTCTTAAAGCATCAATAAATCCGAATTCATCTACAGTGGGAAATACGTCAATAAGATTTTTACCGATAAGATCTTTTCTAGTAACTTCACATATACTTAAACCTGCTTTATTCATATCTCTTACTATGAAATTTTCACCATTATCAAATGTATCATAAATAGCAACCCCACTATTTATATTATCAAAGAATTCTTTAATCAATTGGTCATTTTGAAATAGTTCTGTTATAATCAATCATATCTACCTTTTTATTTTTTTAAGAAAGTAAGCCCTTTATTTCATTGAAGAGAGGCTATATGATATATCCAATTCCTTCCTACTACTTAATTCAAACACATATCTAGTCAACTAATTATATTTAAACTTATGCGACAAAAATTCAATGTGGGGTTTTCTCTTAATGGTTTAAAAAAAGACAATTTAAAAATTAAACAAAAAAAAAGTAAGAAAAAAGGTGTAAAACTATAATAATGAGGGTAGAATTTTCGCAAGGGGTACTGCTAACCCCCCAAGAAGACTTCCAATAGAGCTGAGTTTTTTGAGGTAATCCTTGATATTCTTTGATACTTTAACCACTCTAGTTTTTCCTTCTATTATCGTTCCATCTTCAGATAAAAGAAATATCTGGATTGTTTGTTCACCAGTTTCACGAGGTTCTAGAGTTAACCATGTCGTATCTCCGTTTTCTAACATTGTTGATAATACTCCGGCAATATCTCTCCCTTCAGATGAAATCAAGGGAATTTCTTCTTTTGGAATTAAAAAACTTCCTCGTCCTTCTACTTTTATATCAAGTTTTAATTTACTTGGTTCAAATCCCGGCGCATTTATTTTTAGAATATATTTTTTATCCTCTGGAGCGTTATTATATAAGAAACAAAAAATATTCAATTCTGAGTTAAGATACACAAGTTCTTGAGCTGTAGAGTCCAAATATATAGGATCTTTTGATATCCGTTCAATATTGTCAGCTAGCTCTAGTTGTAATCTGTCTATTATGTTGAAGAAGCCTGGATTAAATTTTTTGATGTAATTAAATAATTTATATATATCATTCATACCAAAATACCACGCCCCTTCCATGTATACACCGTTCTCAACGCTAAAATTAACTGAATCTACATTTATGATTTCTTTTAATTCTTGTATTAATTGATCTTCTGATAATACTTCTTGGAATTTAAGATAGTAAAGAAATAATAACTTTTCAAGAGCAAATGTAATAGGTAATTCATCGGGTTCGGCTTCTTTTATTTTTTGGATGAATTCAGGAGTTATAATTTTATTTAATTCTGATAAATATTCATCCCATTTAAGAAATGTTACGGGATCTAAATGGTTTGAAAGTATTTCAGCAAAAAAATTATCCAAAAATATCTGATGTGTAGTGGGTTTATAGAAGTCTTGGAGTCCGTTTACATCATGAATGTTGAGGTTTAGACTGCGGATTAATATTGATAAGCCCAATCCAATTAAAGCGAATCCCGCAGCAGCAAATCCAATGTCAAGGAGATTCATAGCTAGCATAATCGCAAATAATACAATAGCAATAAAGCATATAAGGGAAATAATTTTTAATAAATTTGTAACCCTTTTAACACTGCTTGAAAGTAAATCAAATCCATCAAGGCTATCTATTGGTCTTCCCCGTTTTCGCTCAAATTTTAATCTCATTTTAAGAGAACCTTCAGTAGAACTAGCACCTAGTAATAACATAAAGGAATTAAATGTATATACAACTAAAATTACTAAATAAATGATTTTTAAGGCGAAATTAAGGGCTTGAATAAAAGCAAGAAGTGTAACAATTAATAATACTATAGGTAATATAAAAAGTAAGAGCTTCCCTGCCTTAGACATGTAGCTAATCATTTTACCCTGAAATCTTTCTTTTTTGAGAATCTTATTTAAACCCTTTTGTAATTTTCTTTCCATATTATTTTTCATCTTTTTAATAGGATTTATTTTTTAAAATTATGTAATTAGAATAATAGAAAAATCTATTTTTAATATTATTGAATAAATATAAGTTTGAAATTCCCTTCATTTTATATCATATTCATTTATTTTTTATAATTATATATTCAAAATAGAATAGTTTTTAAGAATAAAGAAAAAAAGGAATAAATTGATGGAAAGATGGTTAGTAATAGAGTTGAAGATGTGAAAAAGAAAAAGAAATCTGATCTCGATGAGGATGAAACTTTTAAATCGTTAAGTCATCAAATACGAAGAGATATTGTAAAGTATCTAGGAGAAGAACACTTATCCTTTACAGAAATTAAGAATAATTTAGAACCTATTGATAGTCCAACTCTTTCTTATCATTTAAAAAGTTTACAACCATTATTAAAACAAAAAGAAAATAAATATGTACTTTCTGAGATCGGAGAAGCTGCTTTTAATTTATTGAGTAAAACTGATGAATCGGTAAGGATTTCGAGGTATAAAAGAAAATTTTTGTATGCTTATTATGTTACTGTAATTTGCTGGATAAGTGCATCAACTATTATACCATTCATCATAGGTGCGAATCTTGGTTTTTGGACAATTATTTTTGTTAATATTGTGATTACTATAATTTCTACTATAAATTATATAATAGTTTGGACTTTAAGAAAAAAGTACTAATAAATTTAGGTTATGATTAAATATCTTACTGGTTTAGAATAATTTTTTCTCTGAATTGGAAAAGTAATTGATTTCTTCAAATTGAAAGTAAGTAAAAATTCTTTTACTAAAAAATTTTCCACTTTAGTATTTATATTTCGAAATTACTTGTAGTCAATTAAGCAAATTTGGATATAAATTGTTGAATTTTCTCAAATTTTGGACTCCAATTCTTATAAAATACTTTTTCAAATCAATAAATTATTTATAATAGAAATAAGAAACGAAATTTTGGTGTGAACAAAAAAAAATGAGTTTAAGTAAAGATTCTAGCACAATTGAAATTAAAGATCTAAAAAAACATTTTAAAGAAGTTAAAGCTGTAGATGGTGTGTCATTAAAGATCAGAAAAGGTGAATTGTTTAGTATTCTTGGCCCTAATGGAGCGGGGAAAACTACTTTAGTACGCATGTTGACTACAGTTTTAACGCCAACTGCGGGTGATGCTTTTATCAATGGTTATAGTATCTTATCAGGAAAAAACGAAATTGTTAAGAAAATTGGTGTATGCCCACAAGTCATAACAATTTACGAAGTTTTGCGAGCTGAAGAAAATGTTGAGTTTGTAGCTGCTATGCATGGTATTCCCCGTAAAGAAGCAAAAGAGAAAGCCCAAAAATTGTTGGAAGATTTTGGCATAGCAGGAAGAAAAGATTGGTCTAAACGTTTTTCAGGAGGCATGCAACGCCGTTTAAACCTTGCAATGTCTTTAATATTTGATCCTGAGATTTTATTTCTTGATGAGCCCACCGCCGGTCTTGATCCTCAAGCAAGGCGTCTTGTTTGGGACTTTATTCGAGATTTGAAAAAAAGGGATATTACTATTATTCTTATGACACATGATATGGTCGAAGCAGATTCTTTAAGTGATCGAGTTGCTATATTAGACTATGGTAAGATTATAGCTATAGGAACTCCAAATGAATTAAAAGATAAGCATGGTAGTGATAATACATTAGAAGTCTCGTTCCTTGAACAAGGAGACCTTGATCTAGTAAAAAAAAATATACAAGACATCCCGTTTGTTGTAGATATGAGTGAAGTTCATAGAAAAGAACGAAAAACTCTTTTAATTTCTTTTCAGGGGGGATTGAAGAACCTCGTGAAACTTTTACAACAAGGTCTTATAAGCAACATTGAAGAAGTTGAAAATATGAAGTTTAGGCAAAATTCACTTGAAGACGTATTTCTTAATTTAACAGGAAGGAGGTTGAGAGACTAAAATGACCTTGTTAGAAAGTAAAGCGATTCAAATAGCAATCAAGAATATTAAAGATAAAATTCGCCATTGGCAATATTTAGTGTTTTCTCTTGGCTTTGCAGTTATGTTTACATTAATGTTTTACTTTTTTCTTGGTCGTGATATATTTCGATATAGTTTTCCAGGTATGATAATATATACTACTGCAGCGGGTACAACTAGTGCAGCTATATCATTTGCAACAGATAAAACATCTGGTATGCTTGAAAGGTTAGATACAATGCCCACAGGAAGAAAAAATTTATTTTTAGGAGCGTTATTATCTGATACTTTTATGATTTCGCTTCAAATTATCATCATGTTCATTATTGGATATGGAATACTTCAGATTCCGTATAATGGCATTATTGAATTATTCATTGGATTTTTCATAGCGCTTTTATTCGGTATATCATCTGTTGGAATTGGCATTATTTTTTCAGGAATTGCAAAAACCCCAGATATTGCAAATGCAATAGCATTATTCTACTACATGCCAATTTTATTTCTTTCAGGAAGTTTAATGCCATTCGAGAGTCCTATAGTATTTTTCACTCCTCCTTTCTGGGCTAAACAAGTGTTTCTTCAAATAACTGCGTTGGGGGATAGTTTAATGGATCCTTTATATAGTAGTTCCTTATTTGGACCGGGGGGAACTGCTCAACCACTTCCAATTACATTATTGGGAGGACTTTTAATTGAGGTAGCCTTTACTGTCGGCTTTATAATTCTAGGTATTATTATCTTCCAGAAAAAAACCAAATTCTAATGTAATAAATAATTTTTTTTTAATTATTTTAAGTTTAGAGTTTATCTGTATCAATTCTTAATATTAATTTAAGAAAGTACAAAAATTCTCAAAGCTTTATCTAATATATTAAGCATATGAATAACGGTAACCTTGTCGAGTTCAAAAATTACAGTTAATGAAATTGAAGGGATCTATCAAATTAAAATAGATGTTCCTTTCGCAGTCAAATTTGTTTGTCTTTACATGTTTAAATTAAATGGGAAGAATATTCTTATCGATTCCGGCTTAAATATGGGAAATTGGAAGAAAAAACTATTTTCTGCCTTTGAAGAACTGAATATTTCTATTGAAGATATTGATTATTGCCTCATCACACATATGCATACTGATCATATCGGTTTAGTTAAAATACTTAAACAAAAAAATCCTGATCTCAAATTATTAATGCATGATATAACTCATGAGCTATTAGAATGGGAGACTAATAATGAAAACATAGAAGAGTTAAAACAAGAAGCCAGAGCAATGGCAGACCAATTAATAAAGTATGGAATTAGTAAAGAACAAGGACAAAGAGTAGTTCAATTCTTTACTTTTTGGCCGAAATTCTTACAATATCAAAAACCTGATGTTATTGTCCATGATGGAGACATTTTATTTAATAATCTAGAGATAATTTGGACCCCCGGACATAGTTTCGGTCATATTTGTATTTTTGATGAAAAAAGAAAATTTGTCTTTTCTGGTGACCATATTTTAAGCCGAATCACCCCTCACATAGGAAACTTTATAATTCCCGGCAATATGGCAGAAAAGTATAAAGATCATGATTTTAATAATATTTTAAAGCATTATTTAGCTTCATTAGATAAAATAGACAATTTAAAGTCTAAAATTATTTTTCCTGCTCATCAAGAAATAATTTATAATCCACACGAGCGAATTTTACAAATTAAAGAACATCATAAAAATAGATTAAAGGAAATTTCAAGACTGATAAAAGAAAATCCTTTAACAGCATATAGAATCTCTCAAATCCATTTCGGAGAAGACTTAGATGAAATGAATTCTTATATGGCGTTAAGCGAAGTTTTAGGGCATCTTTTTTATCTTGAAGCTCAAGACAAAGTAAAAACAATCGAGAAAAATGGAAAATTACTTTATTATTCTTAAATAAATTATGAAGCAATAATAGTAATACATAAATAATTACAAAGTAAATGACCTTTATGGCGCAAAAAATAACAGCTAAAGAAATAAAACGTCAAAAAAGTAAATTGATTGCCAGATTAGCTTTAGCTGCAAAAAATGCAAAGGATATTGGAGGCAAACCATTCATTTTCCATTTTCTTTCAACATTACGATGTAATTGTGATTGTGAGTCTTGTTTTTGGAAAGATAATTCAGTTAAGAACGAATTAACATTAGAAGAAATCAAAAGAATTTATCTAGAGGCTAAAGAAGAAGGTTTTTTAGTATCAATTCTTTGGGGGGGTGAACCTACAATTCGGAAAGACATTACAGAGATTATAAAATTTGCCAAATATGAAGCTAATTTTGCCTTCATAGGAATGGTAACTAATGGTTTTCTCATTCCTAAGCGAATTTCTGAGTTTGGGGATGATTTAGACCTTATACTTATATCTCTTGATTCTCCTATACGAGAAGAACATGATAGAATTAGATCCTTACCCGGTTTATATGATAATATCATGAAATCAGTTGAAATAATAAAAAGGGATTATCCTCTTATTTCATTACAATTTAGTTTTTCTATAAGCAAGTACAACATTCATCGTGTTGATGAAATGATAGTTCTAGGTGATAAACTTGAGGTCCCCATCGCATTTAATGTGATAAATACTATACGTCATTATTCTACTGGCGATATAGATGAAAAGGGAGAACTTTCTGCATCTGATCAAGAAATTAGCACTGTTTTTGAGAAAATTCTGAAAGCTAAAAAGAATGGATCTCATATATTAAATTCTGAAATGTATCTAAAGCACTTTATAGGAGGAAAGAAACCATACCGATGTCATACGAGAAAAGTGTTTATGTTCGTTAATTCTAATGGTGATATTGAGAATTGCCTTCAATTAGATAAACCCTTAGCAAATTTAAGAGAAGTATCAGTTAACAAAGCCATGAATCTTCCAACATTTCAACAATACTTAAGATCTACAGAGAATTGTGATAGCTGCAATTCTCCCACTATGATCGACACTAGTTATGCTTGGGAAGACTGGAGTCTATTAACAAAACCAGGAGGTATTTCTTTCGGTTAAAATATAAGAATAAAAAATAAAATTTGAATTATAGATTTTAGGTTGGAATTGGTTCAAGAACTCTCGATTTTTCTTCTTTAAAGTATTCTAATACTTTTTTAACACAATCTGTTGATTTTAGAAGTTTATTAATATCAGCGACGGGTGTGAAATCAAAAATTACAATGTGTTTTGCCCCAATTTTAGCAAATTCTTCAATTTTTCCAATGACCTCATCAGGTGTGCCACTTATAGCATAATCTTTACACATTTGAAGAGAGATCTTCTCATATGCATCTAAAAGTGTTTTTCTGTCATATCTTGTTGGAATGTAATCTAAAGCACCATAAAAGTTATCACCAAGTGGATGCGATATTCCATATTCTCTAAAAGCTTCATCTTTCATAGCTAACATTTGATTTTTAATAAGGGGTTGGGTAACCATTCTATCACATTCTTCTTGATTTTCATCAGTAATTACGAGTAATTCAATAGCTGGAGTTATCTCATCTTGATCACGTTGATGGTTCTTAGCAGATTCATGAATTTTTTTGATACCATCTTTATATTCTTTAAGATTTAAGTTAAAGGGAAACCAGCCGTCACCTATTTTACCTGTTAAAGCAAGCATTATGGGTCCATGTGCACCAATCCATATGGGAGGCGGTTTCTTTTTTCTATAGGGTTTTAAGGATAAAACGGCATCTTTTAGTTTCCAAAATTTTCCATCAAAATCCACTTTCTTCTCTTCTTTCCATAATAATCTGATGATTTCAATGGATTCCGCTAATCTACTTACTGGTTTTTCCCATTCAATTCCATAAGGAACAACATTTTCTCGTTCACCCGCTCCAATTCCTAGAATTATTCTACTTTTTGAAAAATGGTCTAAGGTTATAATCATATGTGCAAGTTGTGCCGGATGATGCCGAAAAGTTTCTGTCACTGCTGTACCGATTTTAACCTTTTTGGTATTATTAGCGACAATTGTCATCGTAGGAAATACATTATATAAATCATGTGGATTTTTCATAATCGAAGCCATATTTACTAATTCAGGAGTCCAAATTGCATCAGGAAACCAATTCATTATATGATCTACGAACCAGAGAGAGTCAAATCCCATCTTCTCATAGTTTTTAGTTCTCTTTACATTGGCTTCAAAGGGAGGATAAAATGTATTATCAATTCCTATTTTTAAATCACTTATATCCATTTTAATTTACCTTTGGATTTCTTAGGTTCTAATTAATATGATTATATCCAGATATTTATACTATTTTATGAGAATAAGTATAATAAAAAGAATAAGAAAATTATTTGAATTAATTTTTTTTTTAAATTTGTTATCTCAATGAATTCACTTAACTTCTTTAACAACTTTATTTCTGTCAACGAATTTAAGTTCAAGGATTATCCTACCCCATCCTCCGCATTTTAATCCTATATCAAAACAACCAACCCTTTTAATTCTCATTTCATTAGGATCAACACCAGCATAGAACAGTTCTTGAGCTCCAAATATTAACCGCTCCATCTCGCTCAATGCATAAATGCAAATTCTCTTAGGACATAATTTAGTTAGAAGATTTCCTGGTCCATCAAAATAAAATTTATCACCAACTTTATGTAAACTGGCGCATCCATGGGATTCTACGACTTCAATAACGATAGTCTTTTGTAATAGACCAGGGATTTTTAAAAGAGCTTCTTGATTTCTAGGATTTTGCATCCATATCTCCATCTCCTCATCAGTATACCCTAAATGGGCTTTAATAAAACCTTGAATTTTTTTAGACATAATTTTTTCTTCCCTCAAAGTGTAGTTATATTTGGTTAATAATTATGTCTAATTAATTATTGCAATTCTTATATTGGTTTTTGAAATTGTTCTCAGTAAGCATTTTAAGTTTTAACTACTTCAATCAACATATAGTATTTGGTTCAATAAACAAATAAAACATTTTAAATAACTTTTTTTAATCACGTTAGTGAGAAAACAATGTCTAATATAATGAGTAGAACAATTCAAACAAACGCGGGAAATCTAGTGTACTACAAATTTATGGGTGGAAGAAATGATGTTATTTTATTATATATTCACGGTTTAGGTCCTATAAATTCTTTTTTTATGGAAGAATTTACTCATCAACATAATGAATATTCCCTCTCTGAATACTCTTGGATAATTCCTCATCTGATAGGATTTGGTGAATCTGAAAAACCTGATAAACTTGAAGTATATACCATGG
>JAEOTV010000301.1 GCA_016839635.1 Promethearchaeota archaeon
CATGAACGTGGAATCCCTAGTAATCGTGTGTCATCATCGCACGGTGAATACGTCTCTGCTCCTTGCACACACCGCCCGTCGCTCCATCCGAGTGTGCTAAAAATGAGGTCTGGTCATAATGGTCATATCGAGTTTCTAGTATGCGAGGAGGGAGAAGTCGTAACAAGGTAGCCGTAGGGGAACCTGCGGCTGGATCACCTCCTATTTATTATTTCTATATAAAATGACTTATCTTAGGCAAGTTCTTAATAAACTTTTATTTAATGCTTTTCTATTTATTTGAGATATTTTAAATCAATAAAATAGTCAATTGAAAAAGTAAAAAATTTTAATTGTTGAAATTTCTACTATAAATAAAGATTATTACTAAAAAGGGCCTGTAGATCAGTGGAAGATGGTGTGGTTCAGTTTCGTACTAACCTTTAACGCTTGACTTGCATTCAAGAGGTCACGGGTTCAATTCCCGTCAGGTCCATTCTTCTTTATTTCAGAGAAGTATTTCAGAATGATTTGAACGAAAATCATAATTTTGAAGTAAATAAAAAACCTTCTAATTTTTGTCATTGATATACAAAATAATTATCTCTAAAATCAGAAATTTTTTAATTATTAATTAAATATTCATCTTAAGTATGAAGTTTTATGGATTATTAATGCTGATAATTCTTTTTCTATTTCAAGTTAGTAATGAAATTGTTGATATATATCAATTCATCTTAATATTTTTCGGAATCATATTGTTAATCATAATTCTTGCATATATCCTTTTAACTTCAAAACAAGATTAGTTTCAATCTTATTTACTTCTTGATGTCACTATTTTAACAATATCTCCATCCTGTAATTCATAACTTTCTCCTAATCTCTTTTTAGTTTTAGCGTCAATACCAAACATAAAATTTTCAGCTAATTCAGTATGAATTTTATCTCTTACAAAATCTCTTAAAAGAGTTCCTTTTTCCACTAGAAAAACGTCCGGTAAAACATTGCCTTTGTTATCTGAATAAGTATTAATATCTGAAACAGGATAGACACAAATTTGATTTGCTATAGTTAATGAAGCATAATCTAAAGCAGATTGAATTCCAGTATTATTATAAACTTTTAGTATTTTACTTTTTATTTTTTCAAGCATCTCTAATTCATTTGAGGTTAACTTACTTTTATCTAATATCTCAAAATCATTAGACCCCGGAATGTATTTTATTATATTACTTTCATGATATTTCCTCAAAAAATGTTCTGCTAATGCGCTACATGGAATAATAGGGTCTACATATTTCTTCTTTAACTCTTTTAAATTGCTTTGACTAATCTCTTTATCAATTTTATTAGCTAATATCAAAATTGGTTTAGCTATCCTCCTCAACGTCTTTGAAAAATCCAAGAGTTCAAGATCTGTCCATTGAGTAGGATTTCGACCAGTCAGGTTTGAATTTCTTAGTGATTGAATTATTTGCTGTTTATTAATCTTTACTCCTGAAAGCCTTTCATGTAATGAATCAACGACCTTTCTCTTCTCTGTTGATACACCTTTTGTAAATTTTGTCCAATCTTCTCGCTCGAGGATTTCTTTAAACCATAAATTTATTTCATTTTCTAAAAATACAATATCTTCATATGGATCATTTTCTCCCATAGAGACTAATTTTCCAGATTTATCAAGAGATCCCGTGATATCGACAATATGTAATAGAACATCCGCTTTGATTAAGTCATTTAAAAATTTATTACCTAAACCTTTTCCTTTATGAGCATCTGGTACTAACCCCGCAACATCTATTAAATTAATTGGAATAAAACGTATACCATCAATACATATAGAATTTTGCGGATTATCAATTACATTTAATTTCTTACATACACACTTTGTTTTTAGATATGCTACTCCAATATTTGGTTCTATCGTTGTAAAAGGTATTTCACTTACTTTCGCATGCGTTAAGCAAGCTGCATTTAAAAATGTAGATTTTCCACTACTTGGTTTTCCAATAATTCCTATTGTCAATACCATATGTATATTGAATTTTGATCTCTTAAAATTATTCCTTTTTCTTCTGTAAGTTATAAAGACGATTGATGAAATCTTCTAACTTATTATATGAATCTAATTCAAAATTCTTTTGAGGTAAATTTCTCTCTAAATCAGACTTATGGATTGTTTTAGAGTATTTTTGAGGTTGATTTCGATCTAATACTGGTGATTTTATATTTTTTTTTGTTGAATTATTTGCGGGAATATTCTTAAACTTCTTTATAGCTTTTTGAAGGAATTCATGAATAATGTTTATTCTTATTTTGGAATCAGCTATATAACTTTTTTCAACTTTATTAAAAATTAATTTATTCTTTTTCTTTATTTCTGAAACAGGTAATGATTCATGTTTTATTAGAGGGATACTCAATAAGAAAGGTTCTTTAATTGAATTTGTTCTTACAATACATTGTCCTTCCTCTAGAATTGATAAAAAATTTTTATTATCGACATTAACATTTAGTAAATCGCACATAATATCTTTTTCAATATGATTTTTGAAGGTAAGAACAACCCCATTATTCGCTAAGATTTCTTTACTTATATTTGGGCGCGTAGCTAAGGTTATTAAACATTCTCCTGTTCCTCTTTGCAATAAAGCTATATCTTCTAAATATGTTGTTAATTTACTTTTTTTCATTAAATCTTGTGGAGCAAAATATTGAGCATCTTCAATAATTGTGATATGCTGGATTCCGTTAAAATTATGTGCCCCTCTAGTTAAATTTCTATCCCATAAATATTTTAAAATCATATTTAGGAAGAAAAGGGCATCTTCTTTTTCACCACCTAAACGTATAATTGAACTGAGATCTAGTAACACATTTTTTTTAAACAAATCATTTATTTCAATTTCATTACTATTTTCAAATAAATTTCTTAATGGTCCTATTGAGAATCTTCTTATTCTGTTTTTAATACTAATTAGAGTCTGGTTTAACATAGGGATTTGATTTTTATTTTTTTTAAGGTAATCTTGACAGAAGTATTCGAATCCTTTCCAATTTTGAAAATCTTTGCTTTCACATACTTTAACTAATATTTCGACTAAAACTTTTTCCATCTGCGGGCTATATTCCCCTTGTACATCTAAAAACTTACCACTTCTTAAAATATCAAAAATTCTCTCAGCATGAATTATAGGGTTTACTTCTCCAGGATTGAAAATGTTTATAGAGAAATTTTCACCTGGCCATAATATGAGAACATCATCAATCTTTTCCTGTAGGAAGTGATATTCTCCTTTAAATTCAACTAAAAAAAAGGGAATTTTATAGATTTTTTTGAAACTAATTAAAAAATTTTGGAGAAAGTTACTTTTTCCTGTTCCAGTTGCCCCACATATAAACATATGCTTCTCAAGATCTTTTAAAGCTAGATAGAACTTTTGTTTTTTAGCTTTTCCTTTTAAAATTCTTCCAATAGGAATATTACCTTTCTTATTACTCACCTGTGTAGGGATTTCAAGATCTATAATAGTCCTATCAACCTGTACAAAACTTAGTAAAAAAAGAATAACTGAAGTACTATAGAAGATATTACCTAGATTGAATAAGACTGTTGGGATAAAATACCCCTGTTCCTTATCAATAAATAAATCAGAATTATTCATGATAAAAAAGGGTAAATTAAAAAATAAGAATATAGTCGAACATATTAAAACTCCAAAAATTAACACTTTTATTCTATTTAAGTAATATCTTCTTCTTTTATAGCGATAGAATACCATATTTGTAAAGAAAGAAATTACAGCTAGCCCTAAAAAAAATAAGATGGAGTTCATAATGGAATAATTTATCTTTGTATTACTCTTCAATTTTAAAAACACCTATAAATTTTAAAAAAGCCAAAAAATAAGCTTTGAAATATTTTTCGTAAACTTTTTTAATTTTATGACTTAGAGATCTATATAAATAAAAATTTTACATATACAATATAAAAAGTGAATAAAAGATGGCACAATTATCCGGTGTTCCAGTTCTTATATTAAAAGAAGGAACTGAAAGAAAACGTGGAAAAGACGCGCAAAAGAACAATATTACTGCTGCTAAAGCTGTTGCTGAAGCTGTAAGAACTACATTAGGACCTAAAGGGATGGATAAAATGCTTGTTGATTCTTTAGGAGATGTTACAATAACAAATGATGGAGCAACAATTTTAGACACTATTGATGTTGAACATCCTGCTGCCAAAATGATAGTAGAGGTTGCAAAAACTCAAGATGATAAAGTTGGAGATGGAACTACAACCAGTGTGATAATATCAGGAGAGTTATTAAATCTTGCCGAAGAGTTAATGGAACAATCAGTACATCCTACCATTATCTTCAGAGGTTATAGAAAAGCTTTAATCAAAAGTAAAGACTTGCTCCAAGAATTAGCAACTAAAATAGATATTAATGATACAGACACTTTAATTAAAGTTGCAGAAACTTCGATGAATAGTAAATTAATTGCTGGCGTAAAAAATCATTTTGCAAACATTGCTGTTAAGGCGATAAGTCAGATTAAAGAAGAACGTGGAAGTAACATAATGGTTGATTTAGATCAAATTCAAATAATTAAGAAAGAAGGAAAAAGTCTCTTAGATACTGATCTTATTGATGGAATTATCGTAGACAAGGAAGTAGTTCATCCAATGATGCCAAAATTTGTTAAAAATGCTAAAATTGCCTTAATCGATTCTTCATTAGAAGTAGAAAAAACAGAATATGATGCAGAAATAAGAGTTCAAACACCTGACCAAATTAACAAATTTCTTGAAGAAGAAGCAAAGATGCTTAAAAATCGTGTCTCTAAATTAAAAGAAATTGGAGCTAACGTCGTGTTTTGTCAAAAAGGAGTTGATGATAAAGCACAAAACTTTCTTGCAAAAGAAGAGATAATAACTGTACGTAGAGTCAAAAGATCAGATATGGAGAAATTAGGGAGAGCTACTAATGCAAAAATTATAAATAATATTTTCGAAATCAGTGAAGCCGATTTAGGAAAAGCTGGAAAAGTAGAAGAAAAGAAAATTGGTGATGATAATATGATCTTTATCTCAGAGTGTGCAGAACCAAAAGCAGTAAGTATATTAATACGAGCAGGAATTGAACATGTTGTTGATGAGGCAGAAAGAATGTTACATGACGCATTATCAGTAGTTAAAGCAGCAATTGAATTACCTTTCATATTACCTGGTGGCGGAGCTTCTGAAATGGAACTAGCAAAACGGTTAAGAGTTTATGCTAGATCAATAGGAGGAAGAGAACAGCTAGCAATTGAAGTCTATGCAAATGCATTAGAGATAATTCCTAAAACTTTAGTTGAAAATGCAGGATATAACCCTGTAGACTTAATAGTTGAGCTAAGGTCCAAACATGAAACTGAAGCAGGTAATTCATTTGGTATTAATATTGACACAGGTAAACCTGATGATATGGTCATATTAGGTGTTTTAGAACCACTGTCAGTTCTAACTCAAGCGATTCAGTCTGCAACTGAAGTCTCTTCTATGATTCTTAAAATTGATGATGTTATAGCGGCATCTGGTCTTTCAAGAGGTCCTGAAGAATAAAAATAGTAAAGATTTTTTATATCTTTTATCTTTTTTTTTAAAATTTGTTTATTTCTTTGAAATTTTTCCCCCAAGAAAATTTTGAGAGAATTAAATTAGCCAAATCATAAAAATTTGTAATGTATAGTGCTGCTGCTAATGCTTCTGCAGAACTTAATTTTTCCCATTTACCATAGTTTGTAGGATTAGCAGCTATTAAAGGGGGTAGCTTACGAGCATTCTTAAATTCCAATTTTTTTAAATTCATAATATTGCTCCAGGAACAATCAATTACAATTAAACCATATTTGAGAACTATATTTCTATCTGTCTCTGACAATTGTTTATGAGCAAATGGATTTAAAATAAGAGAATTTAGGTAACTTTTATCAATCCTATTTATTATTTTAAGAAGATTATGTCTACTTAATTTAAAACCAGTACATTTCTTTGGATCACATTCTCTATAATTAAGGCAAAATAATTTTGGTGTTCCTGTTGTTGAATTAAAACTATTCATTATCAATATTTAAAAGCAGTAGGTAAATTTCCTAAATAAATTAATTTTAATTTAATCATACTTAAAACTTGTAAGAACATTCACAGATTTAATAAAGTTCTCAGTCGTTTGGTCCTCACCTAGTATCTGTAATATCGAATTAATAATATTTCTTGATTCACAAATAACAGGAATTCCTCCATAGGTTAATCTAAATAAACCTATAAAAGATATGACTTCAACATTTGAAGTTTTATCAATATTAGAGAATTTAATTTTTCCTGAAGGACATGCTATTAAACCATAAAAATTTTCAGAATTTTCACCAGAAATTGCAATATAACATAAAAGATCCCCAATAGAACTTCCTCCTGATTCTTCCTTCATTTTTTGAAAAGCAACATTCGCGTTTGCTGAGAAAGCCTCAATCGATATTGGTAAATCTTGCCCACTGATATCTTTAGCATCTAGAGTTAAACCCATAGGATTGACTAATCCATATCGTATAAAAACTGGATTCTGAACAGAATCTAAAATTTTACTAATGGAGGGTAATGGATTTGATGGGTCAATAAGTTCAGGCTTATAAGATGAAAAGGGGACTTCCGAACCCATACCAAATAAGTAAATCGCACTACGAACTTTATCACAAAAAATTTCGATTTCTCTTTCAGATTCATCTCCAGTTCCGAAAAATTCACCTAACTTCTGTTTTAGGTAATACATAGCTGTAGCCAAATTATCTGCATCAATAGGCCATTCCTTATGATAATCATGCACAATAGTCAAGAGTGTTTCATTAATTCTAATAGTTACTAAACACACCTTATCAAAATATGAAAAAGAAATAACCTGATCTTTAATATTTAAATCTTCCCAATTTTCCTCACTAGCAGAAAAAGCTGCTGATGCTAAACTTGTGATCTGATTTGGATTTAACTCAATATCACTTTTTCTTCCTATTTTCGCTATTGAAAGCCCATCCTGATCACACAAAACAACTAAAACAGTGCCTTCTGAAGCACGCAGAATAGATGTCAAATGTTTTATTAAAGATTCTCTTACACTCATTGAAGAAACCAAGATTTTTTTATGTTATCTCTTTATAATACATTTTTTGTATTATGTATAATAATAAATTTTTATCTTTTAATTCAATCGTATTTAATTTTGAATATATTATAAAAAATTTTTTTTATTTCTTAGTCTTTTAATTAAATAATAATACAATTTTAACGTATTAATTTGCGGGAATTGCCAAGTCTGGTCAAAGGCTATAAGGAGCTTGATCGAAGGCTGACTATAGGCGGTGGACTTAGAATCCATTCTCGTAGGAGTTCGGGAGTTCAAATCTCCCTTCCTGCATGTTCTTCTAATATTTTTCTTTTTCTAAAGTAATAATTTTAAAATAGAACTAATAATTCATTAAAAATATATAATTGAAATCTAATTATTATCCATAATGAAAGATCAAAAACC
>JAEOTV010000096.1 GCA_016839635.1 Promethearchaeota archaeon
AGTTCCTTATTTTTTACTTTTATATATTCATTTCTTTTAGCTCGTTTATTTGTGGATGTTATTTGGGGGTATCTAATATTAGCAACTTCATATATTATGATAGTTGTAATTATTACATCACTATTACCACCTGGTCTCAATTTTACCTTAAATTACTATGTTCCAAGATATTTTGCTTTAAATGAAAAATCTAAAATAAAATCTTTAATCCGAAACACAGTTATAATAAAATTAGTTTTTTTAATTCCTATTTTTATTGTAAGTCTTCTAGTGTTTGTATTAATTTCTAATTTTCTTGTGGATACTTTGGTTTCTCTCTTCTTTATCTTATCTCCTTGTATTTTAGTGAATAGTATGAATTATATTGTAGAAGCTATAAATCGAGGTTTTAATAAATTTAATTATAATTTCTTGTTTTTAATAGTAAAAAATATAATTCATATTATCCCTTTAGTTATTTTTTTTGTTTTTAGAATTAAAATTGAGATTGAAATTGCTGCATGGATAATCTTAATTTCAAGTTTAATTCCATTTGCTCTAAATTCTATTTTTGTTTTTATAATAGTTACCAGAATTAAATCATCTGGAAGTAAACCAGACTCATTTAAAGAAGATGTATCTAAAACATTCAATTATGGTGGTTATATGGGCTTCAATGATCTTATCGAAAGACTTTGGAAGGAAGGTCAAGTACAAGGAATTGGTTTTATTATATCTCCAGATGTTGTTACCGGATTTAATATCTCATTAAATTATCAAAAATTAAATGATTATGTTATTAACTCTTTTAATTTTCCATTATTGACCTCTTTTACAACTTTAAACACAAAAGAAAATTATGAGCAAATAGAGACGATTTATCGAATTACTTATAAAGTAACCTTATTTTTATTGCTAGTTATATCAGGTATTCTATTTTTTAGTGTAGAATTTGTTTTGGACTTTGTATTTCTTGAACACCGTTTAATATACTCAAATTTTCTTCGTTTAATTGTGCTTGCTTCAGTCTTTAAAATTTTAGCGACATTTGTACAAAGTCATTTAAATGCACAACATAAAGTAAAATTATCTTTGATTTTAAGAATTATTTATACCTCTTTTAGCATTCCTCTATTTTTTATCGGTCTTTTCTTTTTTAGGGTAGAAGGAGCAATCATCTATGGACTAATAATAGGAAATCTTCTTTCAATGATTATTCAAATTTATGCTACTTACAAATATGGGAAAATTAAGTTGAATGTCAAAAAAATCATAATTCAATATATATCATTTTTTATTCCTTTATCTATTACAATAGTTTTAAAGGAATTTATATTCAATACGGCGACCGAGGGTTTTATTCTACTCCTAGGGTTATCATTGTTTAAAAACTTTGATTTCTTATCAATTTTTACATTTCTTATACTCTTTATCTTAATGAATTCTTTGTTAAGAACAGTTACTTCTTCTGATATTTCCTATTTTCAATCTCTTTTAGATAAAAATAGATTCTTTGATAAAATTATGCTAAAAACTTTAAACTTTACAAAGAAATTCACTAGAAAGTAAAGAAATGCAATATTATAAATTTTAAAATATACTCCACTAGAAATTGAATTTTATTTTCTTTTCTCAAAGAATGTATGATAAATCAAATTTTAATTAAGCTCCATCATCAAATATTGATATACAAGTGAAATTTTGATGTTTGAATGGAATAGATGATTCTAAAGATTAGAAAATTTAATTTAAAATTAACTTTTTATAGATATACTCAAAATTTTGTAAATTGTTTTTCCACAAATATTTAGATTTTATTGTATTTATTCCATTCTCTTTAAATTCATTTCTTAATCTTTCATCTTTTAGAAGCTTTTTTATAGCTTTTTTATAGCAGAATATATTTTCAGTTTCACATAGAATTCCGTTGTCCATATTTTTTACTAAATCTTTTACACCTGGAATGTTACTTGAAACAATAGGAACTTGATAAATCATTGCTTCCATCAAAACACCAGGTAATCCTTCTCCTCTACTAGGAAAGAAAAAAATATCTGCTTGATTATAAAAATTATGAATATCTAGACGATTTCCTAAAAATTTAATCTTTTCTGATAGTCCTAAAGTTGAAACTAATTTAATTAATTTCTTTTTTTCTGGACCTTCGCCTACTAATACAAATTTAATGCTTTCATCTCTCAATAAAGTTGCTGTTTTTATAATTAAATCAATACCCTTTCTCTTGTTAAGAAGTCCAATAAATAATACAATCTTTTCATCGGGTTTAATATTAAACAAATTTCTTATATTTTCATCTGAAGATTTCGGTTTAAATTGAATCCCAGTAGGAGTAACTCTTATCTTCCTTTTAGGTATTCCCGAGGCTTCAGCATATTTAACAAATGAATCGCCATAAACCATAATACAATTAGAAGCAATGAAGGCAAGTTTTCCTAAAGTTTTAAAAAATATTTTAAATAAGACATCCAGCATTGATGATACTTTAAAGGAATATGCTGGAAAGGTATCCATTGTGAGAATTAACTTTTTTTTTCTAAAAAATAATAGCTTTAATAAACAAATTATAAAAGTATTAGGATAAAAAGGAACCCATACATGAATAATGTCATTTTCTTTTAATATTTTCCAACTTTTTCTAAAAAAATCCAGATTGGTCGGAATTGGCCATATAAATCCTGACGATTTTGACCATATAGGGTAAGTTAACAAATTTATATCTTCAAAATTATCATAATGCCTTGTATTCTCTCTTCTGACATTTGACTTTTCTCTGGGTGTTAAAATTGAAACTCTATATCCTTTTTTCTTTAATAGACTCATTATAAAGGCTATGGGTCGTCTAATATTGATGCCGGGATTTACATAACAGATATTTATGTAGTGATTACCCATAAATAACAGAATATATTATAAAATTATTAATTATCTTTTTTAATCAATTATTTAAAACTTTAATTATCTTAGGTTAGAACAAATAATTATTTTTATGAAAGCATAGAATGATAAATAAATTCAAAATTGAAAGTTTTTATTCACTACTAGTCTTAATCATATGGTTAATATAATAAATTTTAAATCTGTGAAATAGATTTATTTTTTATATTACGAAATATTATTAAAAATATCAAGAGTTTGCATTCTTTTAGATTACCTCTCATAAATAAAAACTCATTAACTACATAATAGGAAAATTGCGTTGAACTCATTATTACCCTCTCAGAAATCAAATTATGATTCTACAAAAATGAATAAAAAAGAGCAATATGCAAATTATCTTTTCCCTGATTTAAGCGTTAGTGTGGTAATTCCAGCATATAACGAAGAAATGAATATAGGGAAAACTATAGCAAGAATTCCAAAAAACATCTCTGATAAAATGGAAATAGTTGTAATAGATGACGGTTCTGTTGATAATACGTATCAAATAGCAAGCAAATATGATGTAAACATCATTAGACATCCTAAAAATAGAGGTAATGGGGCAGCTACAAAAACAGGATTAAATTATTGCAAAAAAAGAAAATGTGACATTGCTATCATACTGGATGGTGACGGACAACATGATCCTAAATATTTATGTAAATTTATAGAACCTATTTTTAAAGATAGCATTGATTTTGTTATTGGAAACCGATTTACATTTGAATATAAAATGAATGCATATAGAAAATTTTGCTCAAAATTAATGACTGCCTTTTATTTTCTTCTACTTAGAAAAAAAATATCAGATCCTACCAATGGATATAGAGCATTATCTTCAAAATTAATAAATAACATTGGGTTTGAATCAGATTATTCTTTGACTCAAGAGATGCTTTTCAAAATTATTCCTAAATACAATTTTAAAGAAATTCCTGTCAAAGTATCTCAAAGAGAACATGGTCAATCATTTCTAAAATTAAAAAATTACTTTAGTAAAATAATCCTTTTCTTCATAAAATATTATATCTTTCCCAAAATCACATGGATTAGTCATAGATTATTAAGTAAGGAAACTAGAGAAAGAATGGGAAATCTCTTAAAAACTTAGATTTTCTATAGTTTAAAAATAAATCTTATTACAAAAAACTATAAGTCTAATCAACAATAGATTGTTAAATATTCTTTGTAAATCCTATAAAAATCCCAAAGAATTGCTGGTTTCTTTTATTTTAAAAGATAAATTAATAATTCGTAATTCAATTTTTTTAAATGACCCAATATAGCGGATTTTCTCTTCCATATTCATTTTTTGCAGAATATATCTTATTTAAATAAGATAAACTATAATATGTCTCAATTTCTTCATTTGTCAAGTGACCGTATATTTCCCAACCTATAGCCAAATAATATTTATTATCTAACGTTATATAAACATCAGATTCATATTTGTTTTTTAGTCCCTGTAATATATTATGTCCAGTTTTGTTAAAATGATTATCAGGTGGTAATAAATTTAAATCATGTTTTAAAAAATAATGAATTTCATTACTTTGTAGCTCTCGGGAATAATTATCATAAGGATAATCATAAAAGATAAATATATAATTAAATCCAAATTCAGTAATAATAACACTTTTTTTGCTGTTATTTTCTGAATACCACTGAATTCCGTTTATTTCCTGGCCTTTTAAAGAAACGTCATTTATAGTAAAAAATTCATGTATATACGAAGAAAATAATGAGAAAGTGATAAAAATTATGAAAAATGCTTGAATTCTCTTTCTCGTGATCTTATTTATCTTTATAAGTTTATGGATATATGTAGTAAATCCTATAGCAATTATCGGAGAAGACAAATTAAATATTCTTACAAAATAGATTTGACTTGGAAATATTATGTCAAAAATGAGCACTATTAATAACATTAACATTAAAAATAAGCCCCAAATTAATATTACTTTACCTTTAGGTTTCTTTTGAAACAAAATCAGACCCCATATGCCAAAAATGATTATAAACGTTAGTTCAATTACCACTAAGATAGTTATCATTGTCACATTGAAGAGAAAAACATTTCCAATAAAATACATAATAGTTATAACCGTTACTATAATAATTGAAATAGGAATTATATACTTATCTTCAAACTTTTTAAAAAATTTAGATTTTTCTCCAATAATTGTTGATTTATATCTTCCTGTAGTAAATATAATTGATTTAATTATTCGCCATATTAAAAAAATCAATGGTAAAGCTAAAATACATGCTAGACAAACCAACTCTTTCCAATATCTTCCAATTTCATGTAAAAACCAAAAATGTTCAGATCCAATACCAAAATAATAAAAAATTATAAAAATAATTGATAGAATAGACAGAATTATAAAATCTATACCTCTCTTAACATCATTAATAAAGTAAATGAAATACACACACATAAAGGATATTAACAATAATAATATGGTAAGAGAATGAGTAAGTGCAGCACTAATAAATACGATTACTATTAAGGAGTAATAAAATAAAATATCTTCAAATAATGTTTTTTTTGTAGGACCATTTGATTGAATAAAATTTAATAATCTTGAATAAAGAAGATAAAAGATAAATAAACCTTGAATTAATGCTAAACTCGATGGCCAGTACTGATACATCATATAATTGAATCCTACATAAAAAAATTCTAAACAAAATATCCCAAATATTGCTAAATTTTTATTTTTGAATATTTTCAAAAATAGATTATAAAGAACTAATGCTGATATGAAAATGGTATAAAAAGGAAAGTATTTCGGGATTAAAGTTATTTCCACACCCGAGAAGAAATGTATTGTCGCACCAAATATGTGAAAACCTAAGCTACCATAATATTCATTTAAAGGTAAGTAATTCATTTTAGTTATCATTTTGATTATTGTGATGTGTAGCCAAGCATCAGTTCCATAAAAGAAATCAAATCTTACAATATTCAACAAGCAATTCAATAGTAAGAAGATAATTAATAAAAAAACATTTAAATGAATTTTATTTTTAATTAGATTGAAAAATGAAAACCTATTTTTAATCAAATCTATGGAAAATGAACTCTTATAAGATTTGAATAAATTATATCTCTTTGTTTTGATTTCAATTAAAAAAATATATGCTATTGTTAAAAGAAATGTAAAGACTGTAGAAATATATATAAAAAATCCTGTTATTTCATTTATAATTATAAAACTAAAATATCCTAATAATATATAAAATGCCAGATTAACTATTAACGTAAAACCTAATTTTTCTAAAATTGTATAATTTTTTTCTTTAAAAATTATAAAAAAGAGAGGATAACTCGGTAGGAAAAGAATACAATATATAGTACTTAAAATAACAGATGAATTAAATAATAGATTTAAAAAGGAAATATTTGAGATTCCCAATACAATATTTAAATTAAGTAATTTAAATAAGATCATTAAAACTGTAAATATTGAACTCAAAAAACTAAGTAAAACTATTTTTTCTTTCAAAAAATACATGGCTTTAAGAGCTAAAACTTTAAAATTTCTCATTATCTAAAAATCTCAGTAATTCTATGACAAAATTTTTGCTTCTAATTCATACATCATTTTTCATCAAATAAAGTTATTTTTTAATGAAAAAAAACCTTTATATGATTTAGTCACCCTTAATTTAAGTTTAAGTCTGAATTTTTTCTAAGAAATTCCTTCCGTTCAGGAGTATATTATTTTCATTAAGATTTAATTCTAATATTTCGTTTATTTGAATTATTTATTATTATTAATTATCAAGTAGATGCTTTAATGTCTCATAACGATATGGATGAAACTGATAAAATTACAATGGAACATAGATATCTCGCAAAAAATTCATTTTATTCTATCTTAAATACTTATAGTACTTTTTTTTTTACTTTGATTATAACCTTCTTTATTGCTAGGTTAATTTCTAAGGAAGCTTGGGGTTATCTAATTCTAGCTAATTCTTATATCCTTATTATTACAATAATTCTAACTTTTTTACCACCAGGATTAAATCAAACCTTAAATTATTTTATTCCGCAATATTATTCATTAAACCAGATAAACAGATTGAAATCTCTTATCAAATATTCACTTCTTTTAAAAGTCATATTTTTAATTCCTGTGTTTTTTATAAGTTTTTTACTTTTTATTTTGTTATCAGAATTGTTTGCAATAAATCTAACAGAAGATAATTTAAACCTTTTATTTCTGTTATCGCCACTTATAATAATAAATAGTATGGAAATTGTATTTAATTCTATTAATCAAGGATTCAACAAATATAACCTTCTTTTTATTTTACTCATAATAAAATATTCAATATACATGGGATTTTTAGCTTATTTTTTTTTTTTAATTCATACGATTACGCTTGAAATCTTAGTCATAACTAATGTAATATCTTCATTAATCTCTTTTATATTAAACTTCTTAATTATTTTAAAAACCTACTTCAAAATTAAACCTGATAATCAAAAACTTAAATTATCTAAAGAGGATTTAAGGAGAATTATAAAATATGGTATTCCAGTAAGGATAGGGAAAATTTTTACAGAAATTTGGGTTGAGATTCAAACACAAGCAATAAGTATATTTGAAACATCAGACCAGATTACAGGTTTTAATATCTCAAAAACCTATTTATCCATCTCTGTTAATCTTCTTTCTTCATTATCTTCACCATTAACAATTTCTTTTTCAAGAATTCTAGCTCGAAATGAAAAAAATCAAATTACACCATTATTTAATCTTTTTCTAAAATACTCTTTATTTATATATCTAATAATAACGGGAATCTTATTCTATTTAGTTGACTTTTTTATAGTTGTATTATTAGGAGACTCCTATTTGGTTTTTTCAGAACTCATAAAAATATATCTATTCTCATATTTATTCTTGATTTTTGCCAGTCCATTTGATGCTCTAATGTTAGCTACAGATAAAGCAAAATATATCGCTCAAATTAGGTTTTATGGTTTTTTGGTACGTACACCGTTGTTTTTTATTTTATTAATAAATTTTGGAATGATTCCTGCATTCTATGGTATATTAATTAGTAATTTTTTGTATGGAATGGGTTATTTATTATTCACTATTAAAATTGGCAAAATCAAACTTAATATTAAAAACATGCTTATCCAATATATTGTATATTTTGCCACTTTGAGTATTACATTAATATTACATAATCTATTTCTCTATGAATGGAACTATTTGATACTACAACAATTAAATCTTCTCTTTTTTAAGAATTTCCATTTCTTATCTTTAATTATATTTGTATTACTTTTCCTTCTCTTGAATATAATTTGTAAAATTATTACTAGAAAAGACATTGAGAATTTACAAAGTTTCTTTAATAAAGAAAAAAAACTTCATAGATTTAGTAATAAAGCTTTGAATTTACTAAAAAAAATTTTCAGAGATTAAGAATTGTTTTTTATTAAAACCTATTTTTTTTAAAATAATAAATTTCTATTTTATAATGTGTTTTAAAAACGGATTAAGCATATTCAAAAGTCTGGTTAAAATAATCCCTATTAAAATTCGAGTACGTTTATATTTTTGACCTAAACCCAGATAGTATTGCTGTAATATTAAATTAATTCTGTCAACATAATTAATTTTATAAAAGTTATTAATTAAAGAAACATTGGATTCTTTTTCAGCTAAGTTCCTGGCATATAAAAAACCGTTGTATTTCTTTTTAATATTTTGAGAAATTAAAATTTTTTCTAAATTTTCTTCTTTTAAATCTAGAATTGCCCCATATGAGTCTCTGATTTCTTTCCCTTTTCTTGTTCTGATAATAATATTAGAGATTCCCTCCTTATCTTGTTTTTCTTGTATATAACAATCTCCAAAAGAGATATCTGATAACCTATTTAATTTATCAAAACAAAAAAGGCATCTTTTTAGATTAAAATATTTTTTTAATGAAATTCGAACATTTCTATCTAAAATTAAACTTCTTCCAGAATTGAAAATAATTTTAGAATGTCCTGGCCAACCATATTTTTCTTTAGTTCGGTAACAGAATTTAAAAATACTTTCTTTTGATTTGCTATAGAGATCTTGAACATATTTAAGAAAATTGAAGTTTAATGTAGCATTACAAAATAATCCGAGAAAAAGAAGGTTTTTTTCTGAGATATTATAATTATTAATAAATTTTTTAATACCTAATATTTGACAAGAAGTTCCAATTATTATGAATTTCTTGTTATCTTTTTTTTTTAAAATTTCGATAATATTGTAAACAGAAGCAGGAATATATTTTGAGCCTGCAGATTCAATAATCTCATCAATATTATTTGAAATCTCTAAACGAGCAGGTTTATCATTAAATTTCTGAAAATTAAGAATAAACGCAGCATCATATTCTTTATTTTCTATTAATTCAATAACTAAATTTGTAATCAATCCTCCACTTGTTGCTGCTTTTCTAAATATAGTATTTTTACTAAAACCTGTAAAACATTCAATTACATTTTCTTTAATAATATCCATAAAATCTATATTTTTCATCAAATTGAAAGGAAAAATGTCAATGCCCGGGCAAATCTCAAAACATTTGCTACACATATTACATTTGGTTTTATTAATTTCTGGAATAAACTTTCCATATGAAAACCTCATAGAAATAGCATTTGTGGGGCAAACTGATTTACAAATTTCACATGAAACACATAAATCCAATTCTACAGTCTTCTCAATATTCAATTTTCCAAAATTCTTCAGAATTAAGTTATCAATAATTTCAAAACATTTTCTCTTCTTTGAAAGTATATTAAAAATTTGCTCAATCTTCTTTGTTTCAAGCAATCTATTGTTCATCAGTTTCTCAAGTATTTCATCCATAATTTCGACATTTAAAAAAGATCGAATGTCACAATAATAATCAAGTTGGTTGAATTGGCTCATCAATTCAGAATATTTTACTGCCCAACCAATAACAATTGCAGGGATTCCATGCTTATAAGCATGAATAATAGAATGGTATCGTGATGCAATAACAAAATCAAAATTTTTAATAAGATTCTCAATTTCAATAACATTTAAATCATCTAAAATTAAAAAAATATTTTCATTATCTTTCAAGAGATTTTTAATATTTACACAGATTTCTAAATCTTCCTTTGAATGCCGTAGTACATAAATATTTTTATTGGCTTTAATTAATTTCTTTAAAATATGAGTATAGATTTTAAAAATTCTTTCGGGTTCTATCCTTTCAATTACTCTGCTATTGGGAATTATACAAACAGAGTTAGGGAGGATATCATAATTTCTAATTTTTACTTTCTCTCTAAAGATATTTGACAGATTATAATCATTTTTTTGAATAGCAAGATCAAACGATTTTTTTGCATATATATTCTTAAATTGGCTTAAATATCTCAAACCATCATTTTCTCTATAAAATATAATTTTAGGATATTTTAGATAATATTTTGCTAAAGGATTAAAAATCACTTTATTTAATAACGAAAAATTGAATGGGCCAATAGATTGGGGGAAAATTAAATATGGAATTTTATATTTTTTAGCAATAATTATATCTAATATATAAAATTTCCAATCACTTTGATCAAATTGCGAAGATAATCTATATCCACTTATATCGATCATTAATTCCGCGTTTCTAAGGATCTTTTCTAATTTATTTTCAAATAAATTTGGTTTTAGGATTTTAACTAGATATTTATGTGCTATATTGGAGAATAAGATTCTGTGCCAATACGTCCAAGGTATGATATTAAATTTATATAATCGGCTCTTAAATTTCTCAGATTCAAAAACAGAAAATAAGTAGAATTCTTTATTAGGAAATCTTCTCCTAATTTGATCCACCACGGTAAATGTCATTGCTTGAGCACCCTTATTGGCGAGACTTCCACCAACTATAATTATATTATTTCTGCTCTTATTAGAAATGTTTATTTTTCTTTTTTTTAAAATTAAATTAAATAATGTTTCAATGAGTAAAATAATTGGAAAGACATAATTCACAAAAAAATTCGTTATTTTTTCAATAGATTTTTTCGAATTTTCAAATATTTTTCTCATAAAATAATTGGCCATGATGATTAAGATAAAATTCTTAAATTAATATTTGAGATTCTTAAATTTTTAGAAATATATAAAATTGACCAGATATCTTCTTTTAAAATCAAATTTTTTATAAATTTATTAAAAATTTAATCGAAATAAATATTTTAGCATTAGTACTTTAAACAATTACTCTTATGTACGGAAATAATTAATTCTTTTTTACACCTTTAAAAAAATATACAAATCATTTTCATGAATAATATTATAGATACTTGTAATCTGTAATATCGTTAATGATGTTATTTTGCTTTTTGGTATAATGGAATAATTTATATCATTCACTGTAATTATTTCAGAAATAGTTGTAAAGTTAGTCCCATCTTCATAATAGAATGATGAGTTAATATCTATATATTTATAAATTGAGATTAAACTGAATATATTTTTGGGGTCTATATTATCAAAGAGCATTAGATTAATAGTATCTGTTTCATGTCCATAAACGCTATTAAAATAATTTCCAGCATATAAAAAAACATCATCCAAATTCTCATCATTATAATAGCTATAGTAAAAATAGTTGTAATGTCTATCGATGTGGGATATATATAAATATAACCCTAATCCTAATAAAATGGAAAATGTAATAACTTTATACTTTTTGGAATCAATAGATCTATGACCTTCTTTCTTTTTATATTGAGAAACTATGTGATTTAAGAAAGTGATAAATTCTTTTATCACTAAACAAAATAATATTGCCCAAAATCCTTGGAATATTTCGAATAATCGTGGAATAAATCTTACCAGAAAACTTACTGGAATTATGAATGAAATCCTAAACTTATCCAAGAATCCTACTATAAAAAAAATAATGAAAGTTATCAAAAGAGTAAATAATAGAAATGATATTATTTTAATTGAAAATGAGGATAATTTATTCTTTTTCTTTAGATAAAAAAAAATAGAGATAAACAAAATCCATGTTAAATAATATAGATTATTATTTTGGAAAGAATTAATAAGATATTCACTAAAATTGAAAAAGGATTTTGTAAGATCTACATTTTGGAAGAGATTTAATAAATATATATTAGATAATTGATGATTTTGAGAATAGATATAATTATTTATATTTAAGCTATAAGAGTTATAATAATAAAGTATTGTATTAATAATACTTATTCCCTGTGTGAAAAGACTAAGAAAATATAATGATGTAAACAACATGAAAAATGAAACTATCACTAAATTTTTCTTCAGAAAAATCTTGATTCTAAGCAATTTTACTTCTTTTCTTATAAAAATGCTTTTGAGTAGGCATAATATTTCATACATTAGAAATAAGAAAATATAAAAAAATCCATAAAGAATGTGGCATAGAAAAATCCCACCTAAAATCCCTCCCCTCTTAAAATTATTAATAGTATTTTGAGAATTTTCAAAACTCAATATAAAAATGAATCCAAGTGTAGTTGCAAGTATAGATGGGACAGAGAGAATAAATCGAAAAAAAAGATATCTAAAGCTTAATAAAATAACTAACGTAAAAATAACATATTCAATTTTTTTAAAGATTTTCTTTGCGATATAATAGATAACAAGAACGTTGATATACATTAAGAACATTGGAATAAATTTAATATAATAATAAAAAATGAAGTAATCCTTAATAAAAATTAAAGGCGCTGCCGAAAAGAATATAAAACCAGCAGAATATCCTTTAACTAAATCATAATCTAACCTACCATAAAATTTCAATTTTATAACAGCTTCAAACCAATAAAATGGATCTCTATAAGGCAAACTTAAATTTTGTTCAACAGAGAATTGAATTAAAGATTGGAGAAAGAAAATTATAATCAAGGTTGCTAAATACATGCAATTTTCTCGTTCTTTAAGAAGTAGTAATCTTTTCTTAAAATTTTCAATTTTTACTCTTGAACGGTATATTTCATCTTTTTGATACCAGAAAATAAATGAGATTATCATAAAAATAGAGGGTGGTAAATATACATACAAGATATTAAATTCCAAAAATATGTCAATTACATAACAATAGCTAATAAAAAGTAAGACTCCTATCCCAAATGATTCTAGAATTGTTTTTAAAGATAATTTCTCCTGTCTCAAATTACTACTTATCGAAATTAAAAAAAAATATCCAAAAAGAATTATGTAAAATGAGAAAAGTATAAAAATTACTAGAATTATTAAAAAAAGAAGTGGAGTTATCATATTTAAACGATTTATAATATAAGAAAATTATTTAGAAAGTGTAATTATATTAAAGCATGTTTTTCTTATAAAAATTACAAATTTATTTTTAATCGACTTGATTTTGGTGTACTGATTTCATTTTAAATGGTATCATTCGAAAAGATTTGGTGAACTATTAAAGCTTATCTTAACTCTTAAATAAATAAGAAAAGTTGAGTTTTGGATTGAAAAATCTTGCATGCAAAATTAAACGATTATATTTAAATGTATTAAAAAACAATAAAATAATTTATTTGTACAATTAGATGTTTAGGTTGTTGAAAAGTATTAAAGATTTCTTGAATTTTTTATTAGATTTTATATATAAAAAATTTGATATGGATATTAGACATTTAATAACATATTTCTTATCAATTTTATATAGTAATAATCAAGTTGATAATAAGCTATTAATTTTTGGAAGTACTAATGGAAAAGAATTTCTAGGTAATAGTAAAGATCTCTTTCTCTATCTTACCAAACATTCAGAATATCATTGTGTTTGGATAACGGCCTCCAAGCAAATATTTGTAGACTTGAAAAAGCAAAATTTTAATGTTATTTTAAATAGAGATTGGTTTAGGGCAATTAAAATTTTAAAAATGGCAAAATATGTTTTTATCACGCACGGTTTTGGAGATATCGTATGGATTAAATTTTCACCAAAAACAAAATTTATTCATTTAGAACATGGAACCGCATTAAAAAAACAAGGATTTGATTTTCTAGAAAAGAAATACAATATATTTCAAAAAATTCTATATAAAAAATTAGCTAAGAGTATAGATTATATGATTGTTCCTTCAGAAGAAGCAAAAAAATTAAAAATGTCTTGTTTCAATTTACCTTCTAATAAATTTATTATAAGTGGTTATCCTAGAAATGATATCCTTATAAACCATACAAAAAAAATGGAGGAAACGATTAAAGAGAAATTAAATCTTAAAAAAGATCATGAAATTTTGTTATATGCACCAACCTATAGAAGAGAATATGAGCATGAAAGTTCTCTAAGCCAAATTTTACTTGAAAAATTAGATCAGTTTTTAATAAAGGAAAAAATGATTTTTTTATATAAACCTCATCCATTTTCAGAAAAAATAGAAACAGAGATTTATGAAAATATCATATCCATTTCACCAAAGATAAACATCTCTGATTTATTAATAATTGCAGATATATTAATCACGGATTATTCTGGTGTGTTTTTTGATTATCTTCTTACTTTACGTCCAATTGTGTTTTTTAGCTATGATTTAGACTTATATAAAGATGCTCGAACTTTTTATTATGATTATATATCCTTTGTTCCTGGACCTATAGCTAAAACTGGAGATGAGTTAATATCATTATTAAAAAGTATTAACGATTGGAACAAAAAGTATGAGAAAAAGAGAAAACTGATACATAATAGGTTTCACAAATATTCCGATGGAAACTCAAAGCAGAGAATCATCAAATTTTTAGATTTAAAATTAAATTAAATCCTTACTTTTAAGCAATTGATAATTCAATTAAAAAATACACTCAAGACTTTATTCTCAAAATCTTTCGCAATTCTTTCATAAGATTGATTTTCTTCCAACCATTTCCTCCCATTAAGACCCATTTTTTCGGCTTTTTCTGATGCCTGGAATAATTCAATCATCGCTTTAGCAAAAGATTCTGCATTAAAATCAACAAGCAATCCTCCTTTACTACTTTTGATTGTTTTTACGTGCGGAGGGAGTTCCTTATTTGCAATTACAGGTCTTGAACAACTCATATACTCAAATAATTTTAACGGTGAACTTACTTGGTATTGATAGTAAGGAGGAATAGGGCATAAAGCTATATGAGATTTAGAAATATATTTATGAACATTTTCGTAAGGCACCAAACCCGTAAATATGATATTTTTTTCTAAATCATACATTCTTGTTAATTTTCTAAGATTAACCAAATCGTTACCCTTTCCAACCATAAAAAGCTGAGCATCTTTATATATTTCACATACAATTTTCATTGCTTTTATTAATATATCTAATTTTCTAATTTTAGACAGCGTTCCCATATAAACAAATTTAGGATTCTTAAAGGATTTTGGATACTTTGAAGGCTGAAATAAACCTATATTTGCTCCATTTTCAAATATATAAATTCTGTTTTTATCAATTCTATTAGAGATAAGATATTTTCCCATCCATTCGCTAGGTGGCAAAATAAGATCTGCTTTTTGCATAAATTTCATTAGTATTAATTCTTTAATACTACCTCCAATACTTTTCGGATTATACCATTTCCGATTAAATTCTGCAAAATATTTTATAGGATTTATGAATTGAAAAAATAAAGGCATATTAAACTTTTTTTTAATTAAAATACCAATCAAGAGAAGTGAGAGCGCATCTCTTGCAAAAACTAGGTTAAATTTTTCAGAATTAACAACTTGAAATAATTTTTTTATATATTTTTTAAAAGAAGGTACGTTATAAAATTCGATATTTTCCCAAAAGAAATGACTTTTTTTAGATTTGATACGTACAAATGAAACTATATCATGTGTTTTGGACAAATACTTACCAAAAACTTCAGCCAGTTGAGTTCTTAAGGGTATTGATTGGTTAGGGTAATAAGTTAGAATTAAAATTTTTAGTTTTCTTATCATATGAGCTTTTAAATATAAAATATTATGTTAAATTAATTTATTCATATTAATTACATTAACAAACAATTTCAACTGAAAAAAACCAAAACAGATTCATAATTATCTCAATGGTGCGAACTTAGATATTTTCGAGGTTACAGAATATTCTTCATTAATAATGAATCCTAAACATATATAATGGTGCTTTATCAAGAATTTGGCAGATAGGAACTTTATTAAAAGTAATGAAAATAGTATGTGATAAATTAGCTTTAGAGTTAGAAAAAGTTTTTTTTATAGAATTTTTTCATTAATTTCTATTTTTCTTAAAATATAGAGGTAGTAATTGTCTATTATTTCCAGAGAAGAGAATTTAATTATATACAAAGATAAGTTGATTTTGAATTTTAAAAATTATGAGCTAAAAGCTTTTTTATTTTTAACATTTAAGTACATTTTTTTGATAATTTTAGCTACACTAGTCCATTCAAATTTTTTTACTAATTTTAATGAATTTTCAACGAGTTGTTCGCCCCATTCTTTATTTATAAATAATATCTTAAGTTTTTCAGCAATTTCTTTATAATTTCCTACTGAAACTAATAAATTTTTATCAAGTATCTCTCTTACTTCTCCAACATCGGTGGAAATGCAAGGTACTCCAGAAGCAATAGATTCTAATACAACTGTTGGGAATCCTTCTATATGAGATGTTAATGCACATAAATCAGATATTGCATAAAAATTTTCAATCTTTTTCTTTTTACCAAGTAAAAAAACATTATTTTTTAAGTTAAGTTCTCTTATTTCGTTTTCTAATAAGTTGCTGTATAAACCCTCTCCGATATATAATAATTTGATTTTCTTTCTTTCAATTTCATTTAGATGGGCTAAAAATAAGTTTAAGCCATGTAAAAAATCTACCATTCCTTTAACTTTTTGTAGGAAAACCATATTGCCGACATAAGTAATTACATAATCATCAATATCAATTATTTTAGAGAGTTCTAATTCTTTTATAATTCTGCTTTTTTCCCTATTATTTTTAACATGAAAAAATTTGTGTATTTCAATTCCATTAGGAATCCATATTATATTTTTTGTATCTACATTATTTTTCTCAAAATATAATTTCATTTTTCTGTTTAATACAATGTGATAAATAGACCTGCGGTTTATTGGCCCTAGTTCTAATAAGTAGTCTAATTTATATGGTGAATCAAGTCCATGTTGAGTATATATAAATGGAATTTTAAAAAGATAATTGAATAATAGAGCAATAAATCCAGTGATTGAAGGATTGTCACAATGAATTAAGTCAATTCTATATTTACGATGTAATTTCAAAATTTGTTTAAAAGAAAAAATTACATACATTAAAACAAATTTAATTTTTTTAGTTATTGAATCATCTTCAGTAGGAACAGTTGTTGGTAAATAATATATGGTAAAATAACTATTAATAACTCTTTTCTTCTTATATATTTGTTCAGACCGACTTGAAATATTGAATATCCGAAAATCTTTTCCTGAAACATATTTAGATAACATAAAAGCATAAATAGGGGGTCCTCCGCTATCAGGATAGATTCTTGTTGTTAATCTAACTATATTCATAAGAGAATTTCAACATACTTTCTATTTTATAATAGCGAAATAAATAAAATTGCTACTTTATTATTTCAAAAAAGTATTTAACAATTAAATCTTTTTTTTAGCCATTTATTTTTTCATAAATAGGAAAAAAACTTAATCTCTAAGTAATTATTATATTCTATCTCGATAAATTAATTAATTTGAAATAAATGAATATTTTAATAATTTCACATTTTTTTCCTCCACACAAAGGGGGAGTTGAAACCGCTTCTTACAATACAGCAAAGGGGTTAGCAAATCGTGGTCATAATATAGTAGTACTAACAAGTAAATGTGAAAAAGCATCCCCAAAATACCAAAATATGAATGGATTTTTTGTATATAGGTTTAAATCTTTTTATCCTCCTGAAATTAAGGGGATTCATCAAACCTCGAGTTTTGGAATTATGCCAAAAGCTTTTTTTAAATTAACAAAAATTATAAAAAAACACCAAATTCAATTAATCCATGCAGAGGGGCGATTATTTCCAATTACAATTCTTACTACCTTATTTAATAGAATAATTTTTAAAAGACCAATGTATCTTACCGTTCAAGGCAGATTAGAGATTGGTCTTACCGGATTAATTGAAAATATATTTGATAAACTAATTACAAAAAATCTATATCAAAACCTTAAAAAAATTATATGTGTGAGTGAATCTCTTAGGAAAAGGCTTTTAAATTTTAAAATAAAACCAAAAAAATTAACTGTTATTCCAAATGGAGTAGATATAACTGTTTTTTCTAAAAAACAAACCTCAAAATATCTTGATCAATATCTCAAGGGTAAAAAAAATCCAAAGAAAATAGTCTTTGTAGGTAGATTAGATGCTCAAAAAGGTGTGGAATACTTAATTAAGGCTATACCGTATGTCATAAGAGAAATCAAGAATGTCCATTTCTTTATTCTAGGTAATGGAAATCTAGAGGTTCAATTGAAAAAATTAGCGAAATTATTAAATCTATTCTCACATTTGACTTTTCTAGATATGATACCTTTAGAAAAAATGCCAGATTTTTATTCTTCAGCAGATGTATTTTGTCTGCCTTCAATTCATGAAGGATTCCCTCTGAGTATAGCTGAAGCTTTATCAATTGGATTAGTAATCATTGCATCCTCAACTGAAGGAGTACCTGAAGCTATAACTGAAGGAAAAAATGGATTTTTAGTTGAACCAAAAAATGTAAATCAACTAAGTAAAAAATTAATTAAAGTTTTAACACTTTCAGACGAAGAGATCAGAGAAATTGAAAATAACAATGTTAAATTAGCGAAAGATAAATATTCATGGGATAAAATTACTCACCAAATTTTAAAAGTATATAGAGAGAGTTTGAAATAGTCTTATTATTATCCTTTAATAATTGATTTTGGAATAATCATAATAAATCCAATTTCAGTTTCTTTTGAGTAATAGTTGAATAAAATTGAAGCATAATTTAATCAAATGGTTATTTAATCAAATAAATTTTTATGGAATAATGATCATAATTGTAATAATAATATTATTAAAAAAATTAAAAATTTTTAATAAAATCTTTATCAGAATAAATTCATTTTCGAGTAAATTATAAGAGGATTTAGCCAATTGAAAAGTCTAAGCACAAATGCAATTATAAATTCAATTTTAAAGAAAAATGAAGAATATAATTTAGAAACTTACCATCAATTTAAAGAATTTTTTAAAGAAGCTAAAATTAATTATACTGATAAAGAAAGCGTTCTAATTTCTATAATTATACCTGTATATAATGAAGAAAAAACAATAAAATTTCTCTTAGAAAATTTACCGAAAGGTAAGACAATTGAAATTATTGTAATTGATGATAATTCCTTTGATGGAAGTCTAAAAGAGATTAAAAAATTTAAGTTTATTTCCCAATTAAAGATAATAAAACATAGAAAAAATAGGGGTTATGGAGGAGCTCTTCTCTCTGGTATTAAAAAAGCAAATGGGCAAATAATTATTACAATGGATTCTGACGGTCAACATCGACCGGAAGATATATCCAGTCTAATAAGCCCTATATTAAACCAAGAAGCAGATATTGCAATTGGTTCTAGATATAAAGGATCTTATGATTATAAATTACCATTATCTACAAGATTGGGAGAAGCGTGTTTAGAAAAAATTATTCAAATATTTTTCAATTGTAAAATCTGTAATAATCAGAGTGGTTTTCGAGCCTTCAATAGAAAATCTTTAGATGTTTTTTTAAATACAAAATATTTAGATTTTGCCTTTGCTACTGAAGTTCTTTTAAAAGCTTCAATAAAGGGTTATAAAATTAAAGAGATACCCGTTAATATAGTAAAACGTGAATATGGAGTCTCTAAAATCATTCTACCTAAATTATTTCTATCAATCATATCATGTTTATTCATCTATATTCTTAAAAAGATAAAAAAGATCTTCCTAAGATAAACAAAACAAATTGAAAATTTGATTAACGTAACTCGAACTTATTTATTTAATGTTTAGAATAAAGGTCTATAAGTTTTCTATAAATATTATATATTTTATCTGTAACAACATCCCATGAGTATTCTTTTTCGATTAATCTTCTTCCATTTTTACCCAATTCTCTCATTTTATTATTATCATTTACTATTTCCGAAATTAAGTCAACAGCATTATTATAATTTGTTATATCATATAAATATCCATTTTCATTATTAGATATAATACCAGAGATACCACCAACATTTGTAGATACAACAGGAGTTTCACACGCTAAACTTTCATGTATTACATTTGGAATTCCTTCAAAACGAGAAGTTATTAGTAATAGTTTACTCATATTATAAATATCTTGAATGTTTTCATACGGATAATATGGAATATACTTTAATGGGAGTTTATTTTGGGCATCTAATACAAGTTTTTTTAAATCTCCTCTTCCAACTATTAAAAATTTTAGTTTTTTATCTTTCTTATATAGCTTTTTAATAATTTCAATATAAATATCAATACCTTTAATATATGATAAACGGGTTGCTAAAAGTGTAATATATTTTCTTTCAATAGTATCGTCTCGTTTAAATTTCTGTACATCAACTCCATCTGGAATATAAAAACTCTTCTCTTCTTTAATCTTATACCGTTTTCTTAATGTAAATAAGTCAGTTTCTGCCCCAGATATTATAATATCCGCTACTCTAAAAGTATATTTACCAATTATTCTATCAAATAATTTTTCTTTAAAGATTAATTGAAAGTTTTCAAATGTGTTTAGATCTAAATAATACGGCGTTTGAATACCCCCATGTGTGTGGACTATAAATGGAAAATTCTTATTTTTTTTTAGTAATGCACATTGGAGCGTAGAGAAAAAATAATATCCATGAGCATGAATTATATCGTACTCTTGATAATGGTTTTTTATATATGACAAAATGTAGAATAACGGATTTTTATCCCAAAGAAAAGAATAACATTTATTATAAAGAATCCTTATATTATCATTTAGATATTCAATTTTATTATATTTACCAGTTAAATTTGTCGTTAGAATATCACATTTAACATTTTTCTTATTTAATAAGTTAATAGAAATATTTTTACAATAGAATGGTAAACCTCCGATATAATCTGGTGGAAAGGGAACAACCCGTAATATTTTCATATTGTAAATTTTTTCAGTTTCAATTAATAGTATAGAAATTTAATTTTCAATTTATACCTTTTAACTTAAAATTTAATTTAAGTCTTTTTTGTGTATATCATAATAAAGAAGACTTTAATTCTTAAATTTTTTATAATACCAGAATGGGATTTTTTGGATATAATATCTGTAAAATTCTAGTTGAGTCTAAAGAGAATGATATATATATTATTAACAATCTTACCATTGATAAATAGGACGATATTTTTTTAAACTTAGTTAAAAAACAATTTGGATGCTTTAATTTTGTGAAACATAAAATCTTTAAAATTTTAAAACTTCAAAAATTTAAAATTAACTAAATTATGAATATATTAAGAATTAGCACTAGAATTTATCCAGATGTAGGAGGACCAGCGAAACAAGCAAGGATTTTATCTGAATTCTTTTCTAACAATGAATTTTCATCATTTAATATTACCTGTCTACCTAAAAATAAATATAATATTAAAAAAGAGAAAATTAACAAAAACTTTATAATTTATTATTTACCTCTTCATGCTCCTAAAATCAATCTAGGTCTTTTTAGATATTTAGGTTTTATAATTAAATATCTTATTTATGGATTTATTAAATCTATTAAAATACATAGAAAATTCCATATAGATATCATTCATGCTCATACTCCACCTCCTCCCGGTTTTATCGCTTATATTATGTCCAAAATATTTAGAATTCCATATTTTTACACAATACACGGTTTAGATTATCCTCTTCCTAATTTTGATATAAAAACTGTTGTTAAAAATTCTAAAAAGACATTTACTATAACTAGAAAGATGGAAAATTACTTAACATACAAATTTAAATTAATTAATATTAATTGGCTTTATAATGGAATTGAAACTTCAAAATATTTTCATATAAATTCCATAGAACAAAAAGAGGATATTATAAAACAGCTAGATCTTAATTCTATAATAAAAAAAGATGATTTTATTATCTCATACATCGGATTTATGATTTTTCAACAAAAAGTTAAGGGAATGATTGATTTTCTACATGCTTTTAATTTATTCTTAGAAGATCTAGATGAAATTGAAAGAAAGAAAATTAAATTATTATATATAGGAGATGGAAAGTATTCTCCTAATTTGGAAAGAAAAATAAGTAAACTTAATTTACAAAATAATGCTTTTATTATAGGAAAAAGAAAAGAAATAAAGGAAATATTAGCTATTACTGATTTGTTAGCCTTAACATCTCATGTAGAAGGATTTCCAAATGTTTTATTGGAAGCAATGGCATCAAAAGTTCCTTGTTTGGGAACTAATGTAGGAGAAATAAAATTTATAATAGGGGACACGGGTTATATTGTTGAACCAGGAGATTTTAAAAATATTAAAAAGAAGCTAAATGAATTTCTAAATTTATCAGTAGAAGAACGAATTAAATTGGCAGAAAAAGCATTTATTAGAGTAAAATATCATTTTGATATTAATTCAGTTGGAAAAAAGTTGATAAACCAATATACTTTTTAAATATTATATTCAAACTATTTACAAATTTTATATTTTAGAAAGATTCAAATAAATTTATCCAATAGCTTTTAATTCTCTCAATATTAAAAAAATCCGCTCTTTTTAGAGAGATCTCTTTATAATTTTTTATTAATTTTTTGTTCCTTGCTAAAATTATCATTTTTTCTGCTAAATCTTCAGAATCTTTGACATTTACTAAAAATCCATATCTTCCATTATCTAAAATTTCACTTGGACCTGTTTCACAGTTAGTTGATATAATTGGAAGTCCACATGCCATTGCTTCAATTAGAACCATTGGGAGACCTTCATATAAGGAAGAAAATACAAAAATATTTGATTTTTCAAGATACTTAAAAGGATTTTCCTTATATCCAAGAAAAATTACATCCTTATTTAAATTCTTATTTAGTATTAATAATTCTAACTCATTTTTTAATGGGCCATCTCCTATAAATATCAATTTTGAATTTGGAACTACCTTTTTTAGAATGGAAAATGCTTCAATTAAATATATATGTCCTTTAGATTCTATTAATCGTCCCATCGTAATAAATTTTAGTATATCGTCATCATTAAAGATTTTTTCAAATTCTAAATAAATTTCCTTTTTCATTTCTTTGATTTTAGCAATGTTAATACCATTGTAGATGGTTTCTAATTTGCTTTTACTAATGCCGTATTTTTCATAAAAAATACTTTGTACATCCTTAGAAATTGTAATAATTTTATCAACTAATTTTAAAGAATAAAACAATTTCAATAACAAATTGAGATAACTTTTACGTTCTTTATAAGCAATTTTAGGATTAGTGTGTGTAACAACAATTAATGGAATTTTAAATCGAAATAAAATTTTTGACAAAATTGAATAAATATTTGTAAGATCCATATTAGATAAAATAATATCAGGAGAAATTTTTTTTATTATTTTATAGATTCTAAAAGGTCTAATAAAAGTATAAAATTTAAATGAACTTAGAATCTTTCCTCTTAATCCTATATTCTCTCTTAATGAATAATAATTTCCTTTAAATGGATAAAGATTTTTAAAATCATGAATAGTTAATATAAAAATGTAATATTTCTTTGATAATTGTGTTGTTAAATTTGATATTGCCCTCTCTGCCCCTCCTCCTCTCTTTAAAGAATGTATTACAATTAATACTTTTTTCTTCATATGTTGATTAATATTGATTAATCAATTAGAATATTTTGATTACTTTTGTCTATTCTCTTTCTTCCTTTTTTAATATCTTATTAGCTTTTTTGGTATAATCTCATAAACGAGTATAATTAGAATAAAACTAAATCTTTTTTTTTAAAGTGCTTTTCCTTGATCTACTACCGAATTTATAGCTCTTTGAATTTTTTCAGAATCTCCAAGATTATAGTGTTTAGGCGGTTTCAAATCATTATCTAATTTTTAATCTAAAGGAATTCTAGTTTGAATAATTAATTTCATAATCTGTCACTCAAAAAATCTTAAAGTTCTAATGAAAATTTACTTTACATTTTTTTGTCAATTTTTTATCTTTTAACCCTTCTACTGATATTGGATTTAGAACTGAATTATTAATATTGTTACGTTTGATGATTGAATTAAATTCCAAACTCTTGTAGCATCTCCATATAAGGGTTAAAGAATATTTCTATGAGGGAGATTAATTAATGTATCCCTGTTTTATAATAGTTTTAAGTTTTCTCAAAATGTAGTATGGAATTTTATTAGAAAAGAGAAATTATGGATTTTACTTATTTTTGTCATGCCAAAAAGTAAAGCTTAATTTATTAAAAAATTTTAAACTAAATTATGATATTAGTTATTTTTTTTTAAGTTAATTATGGTTTATATGTCTAAATGTAATATAATGAAAAATTCTTCAAATATCGGGAATGACAAAAAAGGAAAATTAGTTTTCTCATTAGATTTTGAATTATTTTGGGGAATGTTAGATAAAAAACTCTTAAAAAATTATGAAAAGAACATATTAGGAGTATATAAGTTTATACCATTATTATTAAAACTTTTCAAAAAATATAAAATTCATGCTACATGGGCGGTAATTGGTTTTTTATTTTTTAATACCTGGGAGGAATTGAGTAAAAATATCCCTAAATTGATTCCTAATTATAAAAATAGAATATTATCTTCATATGAATACTTTAAAAATATTAGAAAGAATAAGGACAAATTAAAATTTCATTTTGCTCCAGGATTAATTGAATTAATTCAATCATATCCGAATCAAGAAATTGCTACACATACGTTTTCTCATTATTACTGTTTAGAAAAAGGATCAAATCTAGATACATTCAGGGAAGATTTAAAGATGTTTATCAAAATAGCACAAAGTAATAAGATTTTCATTAAAAGTATTGTTTTTCCAAGAAATCAATATTCTAAAAAAAATTTGAATATTTGTAAAGAATTAGGAATAAAATCTTATAGAGGAAATCAAAGATTTAATTTATTTAAAGGAAGAAATGGATTTAAGGATAAACTGTACATAAAAGTATTAAATTTCTTAGATTACTTTTTTAATATATTAGGACATCACGCTTATTCCATTGATAGTATTAAAAATTCTTGTCCAGTAAATATAACCGCTAGTAGATTTATATTTTGGTATTCAAATAAATTAAAATTTTTAGAACCTTTAAGATTAAGAAGAATTTATTTAGATATGATTTATGCAGCAAAAAATGGACTTATTTTTCATATATGGGGGCACCCACATAATTTTGGAAAAAATATAAAAAAAAATTTGATCTTTTTTAAAAAAATTTTAGAACTCTATTTATATCTTAATGAAAAATACGGTTTTGAAAGTTTAAATATGTGTGAGTTAACAAATCAAATTTTAGAGATGAATAATTATAAATAACAGTAATATTTTAATTTTGAGCGGTAGAGATAAATCGACAATCTATATTTATAATTCGTTAAAAAAATATTATAAGATAGAAAATGTAATTATTGAGAAACATCCTCCATTAATTAGATACTTTAGAAGGCGTATAAAATCTCTTGGTTTGATAAATGTTGTCGGACAGATATTATTCTTAGGAATTATAGTTCCTTTCTTAAAAATTATTGGCCATAAAAGAATATTAGAAATTAAGAATCAAAATAATTTTTCAAATGAAAAAATTGAATCAAATAAAATCTCTCATGTTAATTCAGTTAATAGCCTGGAAACTATTAAAATAATTAAAAAAATAAATCCAGACTTAATTTTAGTGAATGGAACGAGGATAATATCAGAGAAAGTACTGAATTGCGTTTCAGCGAGATTTATAAACATGCATATGGGTATTACTCCATTGTATCGAGGTTTACATGGAGGTTATTGGGCGTTAGCAAATCTTGATAAAGTTAGATGTGGTGTGACTATTCACTATATTGATGAAGGGATTGATACAGGAAAAATTTTAGAGCAATGTTTGATTTCCATTAATAAAAAAGATAATTTTATAACTTATCCATTGCTTCAATTAGCAGTAGGTATCCCTTTACTTAAAGATGCATTATATAACTTAACTAGCAACAAAATACTTATTAAAGCATATCCAGATGGAGATTCAAAATTTTGGAGTCATCCAACTTTTTGGGTATATTTATTAAATTTCATAAAATATGGAATTAAGTAGAATTTATGGGCAAGGATCAAAAGATGGTTAAAATTAAATAAATAATTATATAGTCTTATGAATCTTTAAAATAGGGGGCATCCAATAAATATGGATTAAAAAACAAATGATGACTCATATTAATAACTTTGAATTTTCTCATATTCTCTAATATAACTATGTTTAACTAATTTCAAATCATTATCTAAATTGTAAATTATAAGAAAACTTTTTAAAATATTTAATTTTATAATCTCGGTATTAGAAATATTATCAATGTACTTAACATAAGTCTGTAAACAAATAAATTGTATTGAATAAATTAATTAAATTGAAAATTTTTTTATAAATATATTCGATAAAAAAGCTTTTTTCTGAAAGAAGTTAATCATATTAAATAATACCAATAAAGAATATTTATAATGGAAAAATGAAAATTGCTGTAATAACAAATCATATACCTTCTAAATGGGCACATAGTATAAACACCATGAAAATTGCTGAAGGATTCTACAGACTAGGTCATTCAATTGAAGTTTTAGTTGTTCAGAGAGCCAAAGAAGATCTCAACAGATTAATCACAAAGGATATTCATAACTTTTACGGAATCAATAAAAAGATTAAGATAAAATTTTTTCGAGATTATTCCATCAATTACTTTAAAGAAATTAGATTCATTGGACCATTACTAAATAGATTATTTAAATTTTTTGCTAATATTATACCTAATTTAACAGTTCGTCTTGATCCTGAAAAAAGCATCAGTGCTTATTGTAAAAAAAAGGATTTTGATTTAACCTTTTGTCGTTCAACTTATCATACGGTTTATTACAACGTTATTAATAAAATCCCTACGATCCTTGATTTACATGGATATCTCATTCACGAATTAACTCATATTGTAAAATTAATTAATAGTAAATACTTTAATGGAATAATGACTTTAAACGAATTTCTGAAACAAAAATTTATAGAAATTGGTTTTCCCTCTGAAAAAATTGTGTTTATGGAAAATGCAGTTGATATTGATAAGTTTGACAGAATTACAAATAATAAGAAAAAGCTTAGACAAAAACTAAATTTACCTTTAAACAAGAACATAATTTTATATTCAGGAATTATATCTGATGATAGAGGTATTGATGATATTTTAAATGCATCTAAATTTTTAAGCACTGAAAAAACTTCATTTTATTTTTTAGGGGATGGTCCAAAAAGAAATACGATCAAAAAATGGAAAAATTATATAAAAAGAAATAAAATAGAATCAGATATCTTTTTTTTAGGTTTTAAAAAAAAAGTTTTAATTCCATTTTACTTAAAAGCAGCAGATATTTTGTTAGCAACATATTCATCTTACTCGAAAATTATAGATTTTGTTTCTCCAGTAAAGATTATTGAATATATGGCATCAAAAAATCCTATAATTGTAACTAAAATTGGAAAAATGGCGGAATTAAATAAAGAAAGTTGTTTTTTTTCTTCTCCAGATGATCCAATTGATTTAAGTCAAAAAATCAAATTAATAATAAACGGAACAGAAAATTTAGAAAGAATTATAACTAAGGCATATAATATAGCTAAAAGGCGCAATATTGAAGATAGGTGTAAAAAAATTCTTGCATTAATTTAATAGAACTTAATTTTTTAATATTAATGTAATAAAAAAAAAGCTTATTCTTAAATTATAATCTTATATAATTATTATTTATTTAATGCTCAATGATTTATGAAAAATTTTGGAAATAATGAAAGGATTAACTGAAAAGAAATATTGGGATGCTAAATACTCTAAAATTCAGACTTTTATTGATAGTGGTACTTTTAAAACAAAATTAACAAAATTAATACTAAGAAGAATATTGGGTAAAAATTTTTTAAAGTATGTACGATCTTATTCAGACTTTCTATTATGGGAAAAAATTCTCACTCATTATCTACCAAGAGGAAAAAAATTAAAGGTTTTAGAGGTAGGAAGTGCCCCTGGATTTTTTCTATTAAAATTTAAAAAAAAATTCAACTATATTCCATTTGGAGTTGAATTTTCAGATTTTGGAGCAAGATTGAATAAGAAAATATTTGAATTAAATAGAATAAATCCAGAAAATATAATTCACACAAATTTTCTATCTGATATGTTTCAAAATCATAATAAAGGAAGATTTGATATTGTAATTTCTAGGGGATTTATTGAACATTTTTTTAATGTTAAAAAAGTTATTGAAAAACATCTAAATGTTTTGAAAAAAGAAGGATTTTTAATTATAAGTATTCCAAATATTAAGGGATTCAATTATGTATTAGCAAAAACTTTCAACAAATCAATTATTAAACAACACAACTTAAAAATTATGACGAAAAATACTTTTGCAGCGTTATTTAAAGATAACAATCTAAAGAATTTATTTTGTGATTATTATGGAACTTTTAAATTTGGATTGATTAGTGCAAAAGAGGGCTCCATTCTTAGATTTATTAAAAAAGCACTTGACAATTTACAGCTGATATTAAATTTCATTTTTTTCTTTTTACTAAAAGAAAAGGGTTTAGAATCTAGATTATTTAGTCCATATTTGCTATTTATTGGTGTTAAAAAGAATTAGAATTTTAATTTTATTTAAAATGAAAAAGAAAAATTTATTTTGTTAAAAAATAAAATTTTTCATTCACATTTAATCCTAATTTTTTTATATTTTTTTGTGCTAAATTTTTAGCATAATCTATAAACCTAATATGAAATCCAACTTCTTCAACCTTTTTTTTAAAATCAAGTCCATATATTCTTACATGATCTTCATGCCCAAAGTGAAGTAAACGATCTTTTGGCTTTAGTATTTTTTGATTTTCATATGTCTTTTCTCTCTCCATGTCTATTGGGATTTGTATTATTCCCCATCCTTTTGTTTTTAAAACCCTATATAATTCCTTTAAAGCTGAATAATCATTTTTTATATGCTCTAATACATGAGAACAAATTATTACATCAAAAACATTATCCCTAAAGCTGAGTTTAGTAATGTTATTTCGAATTAAAACATTTGAAGGATGCAGATCGCTAGAAATATACCGAATATTACTATACTTCATAAATAAATGTATTAAATTGATCTTTGGAGAAAAATGTAATAATTTTATGTTTCTCGAAAAAAAAGTAGTTTTTAATTTAAGAAAAATAATTAGAAGTCTATGTCTTTCCAAAGATCCACATATAGGACAACATGCTGATTTTCTCATTTTCAAACCATAAGAGGTGAACTTTCTTAAATATCTTCCACAACAAGGACATAAATTTGATTTACCACTCCAAAAAGTAATTATAGTTTTATAGTAAATTATATTAATAAATTTAAAAAATAAGCTATTCAAAATAATAGATTTATAAGATAGATGTAAGTTAAAAAAATTTTTAATTTTCTTAAGGTTACTTATCATTAAATCAATTAACTTTACAAGCATTTTTCTTATTCCAATCTTTTTTGACCTATTCATAGTATCATTTAAAAATTCTGTGAATTATTATTAAAAAATAAAATGAATTTTTAATTATATCATTATTTTAAAGTAATTCAGAAATGTAGGAGTAGATACTCAAGCATCTTTTTAGCGCCTAACTTAACTCAATGATATTTTCTCTTTGATAAAATAATTAAATTTTTTTTAGTAGATTCCTATATTTTTCTAATAGTTTTTCGACTAACAAACCAACATCAAAATTTTTTTTTGTGAAATTAATACCAGAATTTCCCATTTCTTCTCTCATTTGAGGTTTTTTTATTAAAACCTCCAACATCTCACCGATTTTATCAATATCCCTCTCTTTTACTAAAAAACCAGTTTTTCCATCAATAACAATTTCAGGAATTCCACTATGTAAAGTTGATATTACAGGTAACCCCATTGATTGAGCTTCTAATAAAACTGTAGGTGTTCCTTCTTGATCTCCATCTATAGTAGTAATACTTGGTAATAAAAAAATATGGCATCTCCTATAAATATTTATAACTTCTTCTTGATCTAATACACCGAGAAACACTATTGAATCCGTTAATTTTAAATCTTGAACTATTTTTTCATATTCGTCCTTTAAGAGACCATCTCCAATAATATAATATTTAAAATTATAACCCTTATTTTTTAATTTTGAAATTGCTTTAATACTATATTCATAACCTTTCTTTTCAACGAATCTTCCAATAGTTAAAATATTAATTTTATCAAAATCTTGTACTATGCTCTTTTCTTTTTTAAATCTCTTGGTATCTATACCTAAAGGGTGAATTTTTGTTTTTGTTGTTTTACATCCAAGATTGATCATTATATCTTTAAAATATTTACAAATGGGTAAAAACAAATCTCCATATTTAAATAGTTCATTATAATAATTATTTCCATATCTTTTTATTATTTTAGTTAGATCATAGCCATAAAAACTTACAACTAATTTTCCCTGGAAACTTAATTTTTTTAATAAGACTCCAATATTACCTGTATTACCAAAATGACAATGAATAATATCAAATTTTTTACCTAAAAATGGTATTATTAGAAATAGATTTTTCAAAAAAGTTTTATCTACTTTATCTTTATACTTAAAAAGATTCAAAGATTTTACCAATTTAATTGGATCCTTATGAAAATTAACTAAAAATAAATAAATGGCTTTTAGAACACGAATTAACAGATTAGAAGGTATTGAAAAATAATGTGTTCTTTTAAGTAAATTATACTTTTCAACATCTTTATGCATAATTTTTTTTTTTGGAGTATATTTCGAAAAAATTTCTAATTCAATTCCTAATTCTAAAAGCTTAATTATTTGATTTAAAATAAAAGTATTAGTTATTACAGGAAATGAATTAACAATAAAAGCAACTTTCATTAAATATTCTTAAATCCAATTATTATATTTTCACTTGATCCTAATTTTATATATGGTTCTAAATTAATAATTATTTTAAAAAATATGTTTCTAATAATCTTAGGGATAAATTTAAAATAATCTAACCAATAATAAGCTAATTTCGAAAAGAAATTAAAATATTTATCGAATTTAGTAATTTTTAAATTATACTTATGAAGTAAAGTTTTTAACTCATTTCTGGAATAACCTAATCTTAAGTGTCCCCATTTCTTATTTATTTTTAAAGATTTAATTTTTGGTATAAATGGAAATAAGACACCACATTTATTTGGAGTTGTTAAAAAGAATTTTCCCTTTATTTTCAATACCCTTGAAATTTCATGAATTAGCTTTTCATCCTCTTTTATATGTTCTATTGCATCAAGACAAAGTATTAAATCAATACTTTCACTTGGGATTGATTTTAAATCAATAATTGAAGATTTTAAAGTGTTTAGTCCCCTACTTTTAGCGATTTCTAAGCCTTTAGGATCTAAATCAACAACAGTTATATTTATGTTATTATTAGATTTTTTTAAATCATATGAAATAAAACCGTCAAATCCTCCCAGATCTAATATCTCTATATTGTTATTTAACACAATATTTATTGATTTCCTAAGTGCTATGTATCTAATGTAAGTTCCTTTTCTCATAACCTAATATTAAAAGCATTTTATATTAAAATTAATCTTTGAATTATAACTATTCAAATTTAATTGAATTGATCTTTTGCTATTTTAATTCATTTTATCAAAATATTTAAGATAAATTTTGTTAAGAATATCTATTAGATGACTAGATTAAAAATGCATTAAGATTATATAAAATTTTGAAAAATAAATGGAAGAGATTTGAAATATTTTTTTAAATCTGTTAATTTAATAAATGCATAGATTATATTTTGAAATATTATTCTTAAAAGAAAAGAATGAAAGAGAGAGTTATTACCCTTATTTTAATATTTTTAAATAAATTACAGCAAATTTTAGAGTTTTTTACAAACAAAACAAGTAATATCAACAAGGTTTATTATCCATATTATGAGCTTAGAGATATAAAATTTGAAATCATAAAAGAATATCTAAAAAGAATAAATTTTGAAAAATTATTTCGAGATCATTTATTTAATTATCTTTTTATGTATGATCCTTCTATCCATAAAAAAGCTTCATTAATTAAATATTTATTAGACAATAAAATAAGGTCAGCAAAATTTTCTGAACCATTTTTATCTAAAAATGATGAATTACTTTTTAAGAAATACAATTTAAATGTAGAGATAAAAAAGGTAATTAACCTTGATATAGTTTCTATCAAGATTCTTCAATGGCTTGTCAATAAAATTATGTTCATTCATTATTATACTAAAAAAATTGATATTGAAAATATCTCAAGATTTAAATCAAACACAAAATATCTTAAGTTGATTCGGACAAGATATGAACGCACTGAAAATATCTATTCAAATAATTTAAATAAATCTTTAGATAACACTATTATTTATATAATACCAAATTTACAAAAGAAGCGACAACAAGATTACATTAAGAATCTAATAAAAAATAAGAAAGATTTCTTTTTTTACATTCCTAAAATTAATTTTAAAGAAATTTTAAAGATTGCAATAAAAATATATTTTAATTCATTTCCTAAAGAGCTTAAATTACCATTAATAAAAGTTTTTACTGAAAGAGTTGAAATTGATAATATTTTAGTTTATTTAAAAAAAAAATTTCCTGATTTATATGAATTTTATACAAGTGACGAAATTTTTCCTAGTTCAGTTTATTTAGCTCAAAAATTAAAGGATTTGAAGATAAAAGTCATAAATATTGCACATGGTTCAGGTATTTTTTGTCCCATGGTAAATTATGATGAATTTTATATCGTGTCAAAAATACAGAAAAATCACTATCAGGGAACTTCAAATTTCAAATTCTATACTTCAAGAATACATTTGGAAAAAATAAAAAGTTTTCCAGAAAGAGAATTTGCAATAATCTTTATAGGTCAAAATATTTTATCATCTCCAATGATAAAATCACCAAAAATTAAATCTGCTTATAAAGAAGTTATTAATCTGCTAGAAAAAATTGCTATTAATTATAAATTTCCAGTTTACGCGAAATACCATCCTAATTCAACAGTAATTGATAAAATCTTGTCTGATAATATTAAAATAATTAAAAATATTGAGGATTTACCTAAAGATTACAATTATTTAGCAATAACATCTGGTTCCACATATGTTTTAGAATTATTAAGTTCAATGCCATTTTATCTAATAAACCCTCAAAATAAATTAGATTTGAGATATCACTTTCCAGATAATGAACTTATATATGCAAGAAATTTTCAGGAATTAAAATCAAGAATTGATAAATTTCTAAAAGATCAGCGTTATTTTAGAGAATATTGGGAGAAATTATATCAGATCATAAAATAAAAAGAGACTTTTTTATATAATAATTTTAATAACATGTGTATTAAATAATGATAGTAAGAAAATCTTAGGTAAAGTTGTTATTTTAGATAAAGTTATAATTTAAAACCTCAATTTAAATCTTCATAATCAACAAATAATAATCGCATAGATATACTTATTTAAACTAAGCCTTTAATGTAAATTTCAAATTTTAAAATTTATATGAAAAAGGTAATTTGATTGAATAAAAATTAATTTTAATATATTTTGTGCAAATTTATTAAATATTTTCAGTTTTATTAATATTGTAAAAGAAAGATGTTAAATAAAAAGATTGGAGCAATCATTCAAGCAAGGATGGGATCATCAAGACTTCCAGAAAAAGTTTTAACTTATTTAGATAAAAATGAAAGAGTTCTTGATTTATTAATAAAAAGATTAAAATTAAGTAGATATCTTAACGTAATAATTATTGCTACAACTTCAAATATTGAAGATTTATCAATTATTAAGGCTGCGAAAACTCATAAAGTATCTTATTTTGTAGGAAGTGAAAATAATGTTCTAAAGCGTTACTATAAAGCTGCTAAAGAGTTTGAACTTGATATTGTTATTAGAATCACATCAGATTGTCCATTTATTGATCCAAAAATACTAGATGAAATGATTGATTTTTACCTAAAAAATAGGTTTGATTATATAAAAAATATAGCTGAATCTACAAACTTTCCTAGAGGTTTTGATATTGAGATTTTCTCATTCAATACATTAGAAAAAGTATTTTCTCTAGCAAGTAATAAGGCAGAAAAAGAACATGTAACTTATTTTATTTATAATCATCCTGAAATTTTTAAAATACATAATTTCAATATTAAAAATCTAAAAAAATTTAAAAATTTGAGACTAACTATCGATGAGAAAGATGATTTAATTATGGTTAAAGAAGTTTATAAAAGATTAAAGAAAATGAAAAAAGCAATTGATTTTACTATTTTTGATATAATCAATATAATTGAAAAAGAACCAGATTTAATGGAAATTAATAGAAATGTTAAACAAAAAAGACTTTAATACATATATCTAAATAAATTGTTTTAAAAAAACGAATTAAAAATGAAAATAGAAATTAGCAAGAATAAATTTATTGGAGAAAATCACCCCTGTTATATTATTTTGGATGTTGGTGCTAATCATAATTGTGATCTTAGAACAGCAAAAAAATTAATTAATACAGCCGCAAAAATGGGAGCAGATGCTGTAAAATTTCAGACTTATACGGCGGAAAATCTTTATTCAAAAAAAACTCCTAAATTTTCAAAGGATCTAATGAATCCGTATGATATGATAAAAAAATATCAACATCCTAGAGATTGGTTACCAATTTTGAATGATATTGCTATAAATAGCCATATTAATTTCTCATCCTCTCCATTTGATTATGAAGCAGTCGATTTATTAGACAAATTAAATGTTCCATTTTTCAAAGTTGCATCACCTGAAATAGTTGATTTAGAGTTAATAGAATACATTGCCAAAAAAGACAAACCCATCATTATATCAACTGGTATGGCTGATTTAGGAGAGATTGAAGATGCAATTAAAGTCATATCAAAATATAATAATAAAATAGTACTTTTACATTGTAATACAATCTATCCAACACCTTTAGAGGCAGTAAATCTTAACGCAATAAAAACCCTTAAAAATTCTTTTCATTATCCAATTGGTTTTTCAGATCATACTTTAGGAATACACATTTCCTTAGCAGCAGTTTCATTAGGAGCAAAAGTTATTGAAAAACATTTTACCCTAGATCGAAATCAAAAGGGTCCAGACCATTTTTTTGCTTTAGAACCTTCAGAGGTTAAAGATTTAGTGATTAAGGTTCGTGAAATAGAAAAAGCTCTAGGTGATGGTATTAAGAAGCCGCATAAACTTGAATTAAATGAAAATTATGAAAAAGCCAGAAGGAGTATTATTGCATTAAAAGATATTCCTAAGGGAACGATAATAACTCGAGATATGTTAATAATTAAGAGACCCGGATTTGGAATAAAACCAAAATTAATAAATTTGGTAGTAGGAAAAAAAGCCAAAGTTGATATTAAAAATGATCAATGGATAACTTGGGAAATGATATAGATTATAAACCATGAAATTTTTATAATAAAATCCACAATATTTAAAGAAAAACATGTCTATTGATAAAGAAATGGAACATAGGGGAAAAACTGTAGCAATCTCTAAAGAAGGATTTAAAATAATTGATTGTGAAATTTGCGGTTTTTTACATCAACAATATTTACCTAAAAGCATTGAACGTGATTATTTTTATAAAGAACAATATTTTCAAGACAAAAAAGTAAATTATTATGAAAGAGAAAAAGAGGATAAAGAATATAATAATTTAAGATTTTCTGATAAGGAAAAGATCTTAAGGAAGAATATTGATTCATTATCTTTAAGTATTTTGGATATTGGAGCTGGAAGTGGCTTCTTTTTAGATTTCCTTAGAATTAAAGGGTGGTACATAAAAGCCGTTGAACCAAATAAATTGATTTATGAGTTAGTCAAAAAAGAACTGAGTATTGAATGTTTTTGTGGAACTTTAAATGATTTTTTAAAAAATTCTAATGAAAAGTTCTCAGTTATTCATCTTGCATTTGTTTTGGAACATATAACCAAACCTATTTCTTTATTAGAGAAGATTTATAATATTTTATTATCGGAAAATGGTGTAATTTGTGTTGAAGTACCTAACGACTTTAATATACTACAAAAAGTTATAGATTAAAAAATAGATAATAAATGGTGGATTGTGAAAGATCATATTAATTATTTTAATATTGAGTCTCTACGTCGACTTCTAAAGAAGGTTGGTTTCGAAATTATTCATAGTGAGGTTATATTCCTTATGGAGTTTTTTACTTTAATGGGTGATGATTATGTGAATGATCCTAATAAAGGGAGGATCTCACACTTGAGACGAGTTAATTTTAAACTAAATTTGACTAAATCCGGCATAGAATTAAAATAAATTCTGCATAAAAAATTTTGGGATTTAGGAATTGGAAGATCAATAATAACGTGTGGGAAAAAAAATGAATGATTTAAGAAATAAAAGAATATTAATTACTGGAGGATCCGGTTCAATTGGAACCTATTTGATTGATCTATTAGATAAGAGTAATAAAATTTTAAATATTGATATTAAACACCCAGATAAATCAATCATAAATAAAGTCATCTATCATCCAATAAATACAATTGATACATATAAAATAAATGAAATTATATCAATTTTTAAACCAGAAATCTTATTCCATTTAGCTGCGGTATTTCAAAGAACAACAGAAACTCTCGATTTTAGAAATTCGTGTTTTTCAACTAATTTAATTGGATCTCATAATGTTTTAGAAGCTTGTGCAAGAAATAAAATTAAGCATATCATTTTTGCTTCAAGTTATCTAATCTATGATCAAAATCAATATTTATTTGAAAAAGATAATCTTCTAGCGGAACCAGTTTCATTAAATGAGAATTCACCAATTAATCCAAGGAACATAACAGGTGTTGCAAAACTTTATACTGAAAAAGAATTAGAATTCTATAAAGAGATGGGAATTATTACAACATCTTTAAGGATATTTAGAGTTTACGGGCCAAAGAATGAAGATATTATTGATCGATGGATCAGTACACTTTTACTAGGTAAAAGAATAAAAGTTTATGGGAAGGAGCAAGCTTTTGATTATATTCATGCAAAAGATTGCGCACTAGGGTGTTTTCAAGCAGCTAAAGTGCAAGAAAGTGGAATTTATAATATTGGAACGGGCATACCCACTAGTATAGAGAAAATTTTAGAAATTTTAAAGAAGTCTTTAGGTAATAAATTCAAAATGAGTGAAGTTGTATCTGAAGAACTTCAGAAATATGAGAAAAGTTGTGCGGATTTAACAAAATCCAAGAAAGTTATAAAATTCAACCCCAAGGTCCCTATTGATGAAGGAATACAGTTAAATATTGAAGCAATACGCGGGAGAATCCTTAATGAATAAAAAAATTGCCATAAGAGCTGATGGAAGTGACCAAATAGGAATTGGACACATAACAAGATGTATGCATTTTATTGAAAATTTACGAAAATCATATCATGTTGTATTTTTCTTCAAAAGAAATCCTTTAATTAAAGAATTTTTAGCTTCTAATAACTATTTTACGCATGAATTAGACCCTGATTTTATCGTAGAAGAGGAAATTGAAGAAATATTAAAAAATTCTTCAGAATTATTAATTTTAGATGTAAGGGATCAGAATGATGATTATTACAAAAAATATAATGAAAAATTTAATAAAGTATTGCGATTTGATGATTCAGATAAATCAATAAGCATCTATTCAGATTTATATTTAAATTATAACTTATATGCCGAAGATATTGATTTTAATCTTATTAATAAAGAATGCGAGTTATTTCTGGGGCCAGATTATTATATTCTAAACCCTCTTTTTAAGAAATATAAAAACTATAAGAAAAAGATTAAGAAGAAAGCTGAAAACATCTTAATAACTATGGGTGGAGGAGATCCAAAAAATTTAACTATTAAAATAATTAACGCTATAGTAGATAAAGGATCTATTAATTTAAATATTATTTTGGGCAATCTTTATGAGAATTTTGAAGAAATAAGAGATCTCCAAAAAAAATTCCCTAAAAAGATTTCAATTTATACAAACATAAGTAATATGCCCGAGATGATGGCTCGTAATGATTTAATTATTTGTACTGGAGGAAATACATCGTTTGAAGCAGTATATATGGGAATTCCCGGAGTTTTAATAAATCAAATACATCTTCAAGCCTTAAATGCTAAGAAATTCGAAGAAAGAAATATTTTTATGAATGGTGGATTAGGAGAAAATCTTAGAGAGGAAGACATATATAAAATGATACTAAGTATAATCGAATCAAAAGAACTTAGAAATGAATTTATTGAAAATGGGAAGAAACTAATCCAACAAGGTGGAATAAAGACAGTTATAGAGAAATTTATAAATTAAATAAATATCTACATTATTTAAATGGAAACTTATAATTTTTTATTATTAAGCTCTTCTAACCATGTCCAATTAATTAATTCTTTTAAAGAAGCATATATTCAATTAAATTTAAAAGGAAATATTTATACTGGTGATTTACAACAATTTTGTGCTTCTGGTATTGTTTCTGAAAAACATTTTACCATTCCGCGATCAGATTCAAAGGATTTCTTTCTCGCTCTAAAGAAGATTATAGAAGAATATAATATAAACATCGTTACTTCTGCTCGAGATGAAGAACTTTTCATCCTCTCACAAAATAAAAAGTTTTTCGATGAATTAGGATGTTTTTTACTTGTTTCTAGCGAATTATCAATAAAACTATCAAGAGATAAATATGAACTATATCTTTTTTTTAAAAAGAATAACATCCCTCATCCAAAGACTTTTTTATTTGAAGAATTAAAAGATAATGAATATATTAAGTATCCTTTAATATGTAAACCAAGAATAGGGAAAGGTGGAATTGGAATTCATATAATAAATAATTATAAAGCTATAAAATATCTCATAAGTAATACGTCCAATTACATATTTCAAGAATTTATTAATGGCACCGAATATACTATTGATATACTAATTGATTTGGAAGGAAATCCATTATCCATTATCCCAAGAAAACGAGTTTTAATTAAAGGTGGTGAATCTATAATCTCAATTACTGAAAAAAATGAAATTTTGATTAATTATGCTAGAATTCTTTGTGAAAAAATTAAATTCATGGGACATATAAATATGCAGTGTATAATTAAAGATAGGGAACCATACTTTTTAGAAATAAATCCTAGATTTGGTGGTGCTTCAAATTGCTCGTTTAAGGCGGGGATGAATTCGCCATTAATAATCATGAAACTGATTTTTGGAGAAAAAGTTGAACCTTTTATCGCTGAATTCGAAGAAGATCTAATGATGTTAAGGTACTCTCAAGATTTTATTATTAAAAAGAATGAATACTAAATGATATTCTTAAATTGTTATAACATTTAAAAATATAATTCTCAAGAAATCTACTAACAATCCTTAAACTTTCTTGAGTATTAATTAAAGCTATAAGAGGAATAAATGATAAAATATTTTAATTCCACATAATAGTTTATTCATCAATGCACAATTTAAAGATTTAAGAATTATGAAAATATAAATTAAAATAAGAATAATCTTTTTGGAGCAGACATGTTAATGAGAGATCAAAATCAGAATATTAAAGTGAAGGGTGGTTCTTCAAAGGAAGAAATATCTCTTAGAGATAAATTTTTAAGATTTTTCAAGGAATGTCCAATTCCCGATGCTGAAATTCTGTCAAACTTAGGTTTATTCATTAAGAGACATGATTTTTCTCGAATCTTATTTATGTATGAATTATATAAAAAAATTATTGATGTTAACGGTATAATTATTGAATTTGGTGTTAGATGGGGGCAGAATTTAGCATTATTTGAAACATTTAGGGGGATATATGAACCTTATAATTATAATCGTAAAATTGTTGGATTTGATACTTTTAAAGGATATCCTTCTATTAATAAAAAGGATGGAAATTCTGAGGTAATATCTATAGGAGCATATTCAGTAACTAATAATTATGAAGAATATCTGAAACAAATACTTGATTATCACGAGCAAGAAAGTCCTATACCCCATATTAAAAAATATAAGTTGATTAAAGGAGATGCAACAAGAGAATTTAAAAAATATTTGGATAAAAACCCTGAAACGATTATAGCACTTGCTTATTTTGATTTCGATATTTATGAACCTACAAAAATATGTCTTGAATTAATGAAAGATCATATTACAAAAGGAAGTGTAATTGGATTTGATGAATTGGCCTTTCATGATTTTCCAGGAGAAACAATAGCATTGAAGGAAGTATTTGGTTTAAGTAAATATAAGATTACTCGTTGGCCTTATAGTCCATTAGAATCATATATCGTTATTGAATAAATTTATTTCTTTTTATAATAATTTAGAACTTTTTCGAGAGCTCTAATAACATCATATACATCATCATCATTCATTTTAGGAAAAAGGGGAATGGTTATAATTCTAGGGAATATTTCTTCTACATTAGGTAAAACTCCTTTTGTTAATCCGTATTTATTTTGATAATATGAATGATAATGGACGGGAATATAATGAACATTAACACCTATGTTTTCTTCTCTTAAAGCTTTGAATATATAATCCCGATCCACTTTCAATTTCTCTAGGTTTAACTGAATTACGTATAAATGCCATGAATGTTTTACTTTCTTTTTCACAAATGGTAAAACGATTTCTTCAATATCTCCTAATTCTCTATTATATATTTTTACAATCTCTCTCCTTCTCTTTTGGAATGATTCTAATTTATTCAATTGATGGATTCCAAGTGAAGCATGGAGTTCACTCAAGTTATATCTAAACCCAAGGAGTTGCATATCGTAGTAAAAGCCACCAGATTTACCAAATCTTTTTTCAGCATCTTTAGAAATTCCATGAGTTCTAAACATCAATAATTTTTCATAAAAATTATAATTATTAGTAGTAACCATGCCACCTTCCGCAGTTGTGATATTTTTAACAGGATGGAAACTAAAAACTGTTAAATCACTAATAGTTCCAATTTTTCTCCCATTATATATAGCGTCTATCGCATGTGCCGCATCCTCAATGATAAATAAATTATTTTCCTCTGCAATTTCAGAAATTTCATCCATATCACAGGGTTGTCCTGCAAAATGAACTGGAATTATTGCTTTAGTCTTAGGTGTTATTTTTTTCTTGATTTCTATTGGATCAATATTATATGTATCTCTTTTAATATCCGCAAAAATAGGGGTTCCTCCTCTATAGATAACACAATTAGCAGATGCTACAAAAGTAAAAGGTGTTGTTATTACTTCATCGCCAGGATTTATATCAATACATGATGTAGAAATATGTAAAGCCGCAGTACCAGAATTTACAGCAACACTGTATTTACACCCAACATAGTCTTTAAATCTTTCTTCAAAAAGTCTCATCTTTGGACCCGTTGTTATCCAATTAGATTTTAAAGTATCAACTACTTCATTAATTTCCTCCTGATCAAACCATTGAGTTCCATATGGAAGGAAATCTTCTCTTACGGGTTTACCTCCTTCTATCGCAGGTTTTTCCAAAATTAATCCACTTCACTTTTCTTAATCCAATTTTCCAATTTGATAATTCCTTTTCCTAATGTAATTTCTGGTTCCCAATTTAATATTCTTTTTGCCTTAGAATTATCACATATTAATTTCATTATTTCACTTTGTGGATGATGATGTTCTATGTGTTCAATCTTAGATTCATCATTTATAATTAGTTTTGCCAAATCATTTATACAGATATCACTTCCACTACCTGCGTTTATAATTTCTCCTATGCTTTTTTCTGATTCTGAAGCTTTAATTATAAATCTTGCACAATCTTCTACATAGAGGAAATCTCTAGTCTGGCTTCCATCTCCATAAACCAATAATTTTTGATTATTTAATTTTCGTTTTATAAAAATCGAAACAACACCACCTTCCATATTTGTTTTTTGAAATGGACCATATGTATTAAATGGTCTTAAAATGACTATCGGTAATCCAAAACTATAATAATATGATAATGCTATCTCTTCAGCAGCTAGTTTTGTTCCCGCATATGGAGATGTTGGCTTAAGAGGATGTTGTTCAGATATAGGTTTGTTAGAGGATGCTAAATCATATACCATACATGTCCCTACTAAGATTACCTTTGTATTATATCTTAAAGCATTTTCTAATATGTTATAAGTACCAATTACATTATTCTCAAAAGATCTTTCAGGATGATCTAGACTTTCTTGAACGTTTATCTGAGCTGCTAGGTGAATGCAAGTTGAAAATCTAAATTTATCAAATAATTGACTTAAGATGATTCTATTTTTAATATCAGCTTTAACAAATTCTCTAAAATTAGGAGCATTTACAAAATCTTTTATGTTCCTTTCTCTTGCATTTGAAAAATTATCAATTATAACTACTTTAATTCCTCTTTTGAGTAATTCATTTACAACCCATCTTCCGATAAATCCTGCCCCACCAGTTATTAAATAAACCATCTTATGAACAATCTTTATTAGAGTAAATTAGATTTTTTTAAAAAATTTTGAATTTCTTCTTTTGATAAAAATGGTCCTTCTTTTGAATTAAACTGTTTTAAATTATTATACTTCTTAATATTTGGATATAAATTAGGATCAATTAACTTGAAAACTTCTGTTAATTGGGGAAAAATTATATACATATTTTTTAATTCATATGTTCTTTCTGCTTCCTCTATTGAGAACAGTTCTTCATATAGTTTTTCTCCCGCAAACATTCCAATTTCCTTTATTTGGATCTTTTCAACTTTTTTATTAAACTGTTTCGCAAAAATATTAGCTAAAACTTCAATAAGATCAATGATTTTTATAGCATTCATTTTTGGTACAAAAACTTCTCCACCTTGTCCTATCTTAATAGTATCTATTATAAATTTTATAGCATTAGAAATACCAATTATATATCTAGTCATACCTCCATCTGTTAAGGTAATCGGTAAATTATTTTCAATTTGTTCTTTTATAAGTGGTATTAAAGAACCTCTTGAACCTAAAACATTACCTAATCTTACAGAATAAAATAATGTCTGTTTATCTCCTTTATAGAAATTTGCTGAAGTTATTAATTTTTCTCCTAATAATTTAGTTACTCCCATTGTATTACAAGGTGTAGCTGCTTTATCTGAACTTGTAAAAACCACTTTTTCGATATTGTTATCTATACAAATTTCAATTAAATTCTGAAGACCTAACACATTAGTTTTAATTGCTTCAAAAGGATTATATTCACAGGCAACAACATGTTTTAAAGCTGCTAAATTAAAAACAATATCGACGTTTTGCATTGCTCTATTAAGTCTTTCCTTATCTCTAATATCTCCAATGAAAAATCGTAAATTTTTTTCAAAATGCTTTAATTTATTTTTCAAATTATATTGTTTTGTTTCATCTCTACTGTAAATTCTAATAACTTTTGGAGAATAATTCGCAAGAATATATTCTACTAACGCTGATCCTACAGTTCCAGATCCTCCTGTTATTAAGATTATTTTATCATTAAACATTGTTTTCAAATTTTTTAGTAAAAGGCCTGTTAAACAATTTTGATGAAATATCTAATTCTTATGAAGAATTATACTTAATTTTTTAAATAGTTTGTAATTTAATCAAATTGATCGACTTATTAAAATAAAGATTGAATTGTCAAGAAAAAAAAATTTAAAGTGCCAACCAGACTTATTTTGTGAGTAAATATTATTATCATACTCATTTTGATGTAAAAATCCATTTGGTATAAAACTATTGACTTTTTTTTGCAATTTTTTCTATTTTTCAAATTTAAGAAAATAATTTTTTATTTTGTCAGGAGTAAAAATATCTTTTTTATAACAACGATTATTATATATATACTATCATTTCAACGTATTAAATATTCAAAAAGAGTTAAAAAGAATATATGTCAGATGTACTCTTAAGTATTTGTATCCCAACCTATAATAGAGAGCACATATTAACAAAAACTTTGATTAAAAATTTATTAAGATGTCCAAAAGAAGAAATACAATTTGTTATTTGTGCTGATGGCCCAACAGATAAGATAGAATCGATGCTGAATCAATTGAACGATGAAAGAATAATATTACTAAAAAATAAGACTCGTCTTGGTATTGATGCAAGTATTATAAAGTCGATAAAATTTGCAACTGGAAAATATATAATGCTCATGAGTGATGAGGATTATATAAAATGGGATTCAATTCTATGGGTTCTTGATATTATAAGGTCAAATGAAAAATACATACAAATACTTGGTGGGATAGAATATAATGATCATGGTATAATAAAACCTTATTATGCTTTTGAAGATAAAATTTGGCGAACTGGAAGTGAGTCATTAATAAATTTTTTTTATAATTATACATACTTAACAGGCTTAATTTTAAAGAAAAACGCTTTAAATTTAAAAAAAGCCAGAAAATATATAGGCAGCGTTTATATGTGTAGCGTTCTATCAGCAATGGCAATGGTAAATGGAGATACTTTAAGTACTTCTAAAGTTTTTTGTTTTATGGGAGAACCAGATCCAAATATTACCTATATTACTATGACTAATAAAGATGCTCCTGTAAAAAAAAAATCAGTTTACATTCCATTAAGTCGATTCTTTCAAATGCATTATAGAAAAAATTTAATCTACGAATTAACGGGGAATCTCCCAAAAACAAGAAAAGTTCTTTTAAAAAGAGAAAGGAAAATAGCTGTTGGTTTATTGGCAGTTTCTTTTTGGAAATCTTTGTATTCTTTTTTGAAAGTACTTCCTTATATTTTAAGAACAAGAGATTATTCAATGTCATTAATTTTTTGGATAAATATACCTAAATATTTCTATATATTTGCAAGAAAAATGTTATTTAATAAGGAAGATTTAAAATTCTTTATAAAACAATTATTCAGTCCTGATGAGTCTTTAATTACACTAAAATGGCCAAGAGCTAGAGATTTTAAAAAATGGTAGTAAAAAGTTATTTTCTTTATTATTGCATAAAATATTATAGCTTTAATTTAATTATTAAATCCATTTTTCTAATGATAAGAAATTCAAGCTTAAAGAAGTTATTTCTTAAAGGCAGGATAGTGATGAAGAATATTTTATTTCAAATTTGGAATAATCATATATGCTAAACCAACTCTTCTGAGATTTCTTTTTTTTGCCACTTAGATTCCTCCACGTGCAGGGATTATAAAAATTATTTTATAATTCATTTTGTATTTTGTTTTGTATTGATAAATTAATTTTGAATTATTTTAATAAATAAATCCTCAACTGAAAGTTCATGTTGTTTGAAATTAGTGATTTCAAATTTACTTAGAACTGCTAACAAATTTTTGTAATATTTTCTTTCTTTTAATGTGATCATTACACCATTATTAATTTCTATAGCATCATCTATATAATCATATTTTTTTAAATCCTTTATTAATTCATTTTTTCTTACCTTAATTTCAATTTCAATCTTTAATTCTTGTTGTATGAATCTTTTTAAGTCATTTGGTGTTCCAACTTTTAAAATATTACCATTATTAATAAAAGCTATACGATTACACACTTTTTCAACAACATTCATATCATGACTAGTTAAAAAAATTGTCTTATTTAAGTTCTTTAATTTTTCTATTACAAACAGTATAGAATTTACATCTAAACCTAAAGTTGGTTCATCTAAAAACAGAATTGGTCTTTCTAATAGAAATGTTCTACAAAAAGCGAGTTTCATCTTCATTCCACTTGAAAAATTTTCTACATATTGATTTAACCACTTTGATAATCCGAATTCTTTAACAATTTCTTTTATTTTCGAGTCGTAATTCGGTACATTATAGATTTTACAAAAAAATTTTAAATTATCATAGGCTGTTATCCTATAATACAGCATCTTATCATCTAACATCAATGCAACTTTAGATTTAGCTTTCTTCGGTTTCTTAAGGATATTATTTCCATCAATAAGAGCGTATCCAGTTGTAGGTTGTCTTAATGTAGTTAAAATTTGGATCAATGTTGTTTTTCCTGCACCGTTTGGCCCTAATAATCCAAATATTTCTCCCTCCTTTATTGATATATTAATATCATTTAATGCAATAATTTCTTTTTTACGTTGTTTTAATTTATAGATTTTAGATAAATCGAAAGTCTCAATGATATTCTTGTTCATTTTTTTAATAACCTACAATTCCAAATTTTTTAAATATAATATTAAATACGTATACACCTATAACAGGAATAACAATGCTGGTTAAAAGGAGAATTGTAAAAGAGTTTGGATGCGATGTTATAGTGAATAGGAAATTATTTTCGATCCACGTTTGCCTTAGGAAATCAAAAATATGATACAATGGATTTAAATTTATAAAAATCTGTAATATACCTGGAAAAATCTCAAATGGATATGTAATACAACTGAACCAAAAAATCCAATTTATACAAAAAAGTAAAAATCTCCACACACTTTCTTTTGAAATTGCAAAAATTCCTAGAATAAGTCCAATTCCACTGAAAATAAATTCAATAAGAAAGAATATAACAATTATAATAAGAATAGTAAAAATAGATATTGGATAAAAAATGTAACAAATAATAAAAAAGGCAGCAAAGGGAATCGATATAACTATTAAATGTGATATAAAAATACCTAACAATAAATTAAATCGATTAAAAGGAGCAATTATTAAAGCTGGAAGTGTTTGCCAAAATTTTTCTTGCCGTAATTCTGAAGGAAATTTTATAATTATATTTTTTAAAAGAATAATTTGATATGCTATAAATAGAAATATGATATAACTATCTCTTGTCCATGGACCATATTGATCGTTTAATTGAAATAATGCACCCATTATAATTAAGGGAAATATTATTGAAAGAATGGGGGAAATAAAAGAAATCATCAAACCAAATTTATATCTCAATTCTAGTTTTGTATTTTTTTCTGTTATAGCAGCAATTTGAGATAAATTTCTTTTTATAAATCTATAGTATTGCATTTTTTACCATCCTTTATAGTCATTGAAAATATCTTCAATAATTACATATTTCTATTTTATTAACTACTAATAAAAATTAGAATTTTTCAACTTTTTAGTAATTTAAATTTGTTATTTAATAAAAAAATTCTTATTTAAACTGTATTGAATATTTTCAATCTCTAAAATCATTTTTTAAAATTTTTGGAAATATTACAAGCTTTTGAAAATCATACTGATTCATTAAAATAAAAATTTAATAATTTGGTGAAATAATATTAAATTATCTCAAGATTGATAATTTTTCGAAGAAGTTAAGCTTATTAAAATAAATCATAAATTTTATTGATAATTATTATCCGTGTTTATTTAAAGATGAATTAATCAATTTAATTTTATTTTTATCTAAATTAAAATAAATAGAGGTTAAATTAGGAAAATAATTTTCATGATTAAAAAAAAAGATGTAAGAAATTCTCGTAAAATTAGAGTATGTATCGTCTCTTATTATGGATATTCCTTATATAATAAAGAAATCAATATATCTTATGGAGGTTCTGAAGTCCAGCTATATTTGATTTCAAAAGAATTATGTAAAGAAAAGAATTTTGCTATTAATGTTATTGTTGGGGAACAAAATCTAAGAGAAAGAGTTGAAAATTATCATAATCAAAAGATTCATGTTACTCTTCCTATTGAAAGATCATTTAGAAATTATGTAAAAGCAGTATTTAACTTAAGTAAAGCTTTAATTAGAATTAATCCTGAAATAATTATCCAGAGATCTGCAGGAGTAGAAACAGGTCTTTTAGCATTATATTGTAAATTATTTAAGAAAAAATTCATTTTTTCTATCGCTAATCTTACGAATGTCAATGGAAAAAATGAGAGAGGTTTTTTAGGGAAAATTTTTAAATATGGAATAGATAATGCTACTAATATCGTAGCTCAAAGTAAGGAGCAGATAATAGAATTGGAAAAATATAAAAAAAGAAAATTTAAAAATATCACTGTTATCAAAAGTGGCTATGAGCTAACAAATGAACAGCCAAAAAATAAGAAATATATATTATGGGTAGCGAGGGCAATTGATTGGAAAAGACCAGAGTTCTTTTTAAAACTTGCTGAAAAATTTCCCAATGAAAAGTTTTTAATGATTTGCAATAAAACAGATAATAAAATTGAAAGTATTAAATATTGGAAAACAATTTACGATAAGGCATCTAAAATTTCCAATTTAAAATTCTTAGAATTTGTTCCTTTTAATGAGATAAATCAATTCTTTGAGCAGGCAAAAATTTTTATTAATACATCATCATATGAAGGTTTTCCTAACACATTCATTCAAGCTTTAAAAAATAAAACCCCAATAGTTAGCTTAAATGTAGATCCTGATAAATTTTTAACAGTTAACAAATGCGGCTTTATTTGTTTTAACAATTTCAAAAATATGAGACAAAATATTAAAATGCTGCTAGATGATAAAGAGTTATATGAAATTTACTCAAATAATGCATACAATTATATCAAGAAAAATCATAACATAGAGAATATCGCAAAAAAATGGAGTGATTTAATCAATTATTTAGATAGAGAAAAAAAAAATGCTTTAAATGTAAAGAGTTGTTTATTAAAATCCTAATTAAATTTATCTATTTAAATGAAAATCAGTAATAAGTTATTTAAGTATTTTATTATAAAATTAATTTAAAATAAAAATGCTCATCTAAAATTAAAATGTTAGATTTTTTTAATGATTATTTTTTATTTGCTTTATTAATTTTTACATTCTATTTTTTAATAATCTCAATTTTTGGTTTTTTTATACATTTAGTTATAACTAAGGAAAAAAAAGAAAGAAAATTCTCATTATTAATTGTATTAAAATCTTTTACACTTGGATTATGTTTTCATATTCTATATTCTATAATTGTTGTATCATTTCAAATATTTAACTTTTTTACAATATATTTACCTTTCATTATATTGGATATTTCATTGTTAATTTGGTATTTAAAAAAGAATGATATAAGCTTAAAAAATAAAATACGAGATATTCATAAGAATAGAATTGTTAATTTTTTTAAAAAGTATATTATAGATATTCTTATCTTAATAGTAATATTTTTTATGCAATATACTTTACAAATATTTTTTATAGGGCGAGATTTACCATTTCCATATAGCGATCCATATTTTTGGTTTAAAAATATTTGGGTTGTCCATGAGAATGGAGCTTTGAATTATGAGTATATAGAAGCAAATACTCCCGGTTATGTATTATTTTGTGCAAGCATGATTTCTATTACTGATAATTATTATATAATTTATTATTTTTGCAAATATCTTCCCATTTTTTTATCAGCAATAAATATTCTTGTTCTATTTGAAATTTCAAAAAAGATTTTTAAAAAAAAGATCAATATCTTTTTCACGTTGTCGATTTATCTAAGCATGAATTATTTGTTTTATCGGTATCAAATGCTTGTTTCTTCTACTTTAGCAACAACTTTGGGATTTCTATTTTTGTTATTTTTGCTAGATAGTTCAATTTCTCATAAACTTTTAAAAGACTTAAAAGATAGAGATGGAAAATTTAGGAGGTATAAGAATTTAAACATCCTATCCCGAGGAATAATACTTGGGGGTATTATTTTAGTACATCCCTTATATGGACTCTTCTTTTCATTATTTTATTTTTTGTATGAGTTTTATATATTCATAGGAATTTTAAAACTTCATAGGAGAGATTTAAGTTCAAGATTTTTGTTTACAACAAAATTCTTTAAATTTTTATTTTCAATTTTTTTAATCGTTATTTTAATGCTCGTTCCTTGGTATATAGGTACATCGTTTCATTTAGATTATCCTCCCTATGGGCCATTTATTCATTATTTATCACCTCTTAATTTATTTCAACCTTTTAGTAATATTTTTGAAATTGGTAATTTTTTTTATAATTTAGCTAAAGAAATCTTAGCAAAATCAATTTATAGAGATATAAATAATTTTTATATTAATGATATTATGAGTATTTTCAATTTTCCTAAGATTATTGATTTTTATGAAAAAACTATTGGAACAGGTATTACTCTTATTGCTATTAGTCTTTTACTTCCATTTAACAAATTTTTCAATTTCAATGAAAAACAAAAAAATATTGTGAGATTCATTAAATTTACATTTATAATGGCAGTTTTCATGTATTTCATACCGTATTTTATTGATTTTAGTAAAGTTTCATTTCTAAGTAATTTAAACAAATTTCTTCTTACTTTTATAAGAAGACTACTTGAACTATTCGAAGGAATTTGGGCATTATTATTTGTATTAACATTTAACTTCATCATTTTATATTTTATACGATTATTGTTGAAAATAAAATACATCAGAAATATCGTTGCATATAAATCAAAAAATACGTTCTTTACTGCGGCATCCTTGAAAAATAGAATAAAAAAATCGCAATTTACCAGAAAAACCTTATATCCTAAATTATTCAGAAAGATTTATCATATTAAATTCATTAAAAGAATGGTTCATAAATTTAAAACCATAAAGAAAGTTTCTAAAAAGAAATTTATTAAGAAAATTATAGGTATCCCTTTTATTTTTGTTATTATTATTATAAGTGGATTTTATTATACAATTAATTACAAAAGAATCTATTATTTTAACAATTTTAGTGATAATCATACAAAATGTATTATGTTTGCTGGTAATTACTTTAATAAGAATCCATTAGAAGAAGAAACAGTAATACTTGTACAACAAAGTGAAAGAAGTATTCTTTATGATTTAATTATTTTTGATAATTTACAAATCAGATCTTACAAATTTAATTTTTGGTTAAATTTTTCAGAATTTAAAAACTATTATGAGGCTCAAAATATTTCGTACGTTTTATTTGATGCTTCTTTTACCTTTTCACAATATACTACTAAAAACTATTTTATTAGAAATATGACTTTATATTTTGATATCCTATATAGAAATCAGAATAGTTGGATGTTTTTAAAGTCAAAGGCATGATAGTAGTTAATTAAGTAAACACAAATTTGGTCTCAATTATTCTAACAATCTTAATAATATAGTAAGGTATAAGTTTTATTGAATAAGAAAGATCTTTATAGTGATAAATTAAAATTAAAATATCTTAAAAATAATTAAAACAAGAAAAAGATTGGATATAAGAAAATTTAAATTAGTTTATTGTTTGAGAATAAGGGATAATAGTTTATAAAATGAAAGTAAAAATTATAGAAACAATAAGATATTTAAATTTTTTACTATAACAATAACACAAAAACAACTTTTCTTTAATTTAGTTCACTATGTTAGTTGTAGACCATTTTTTTATAATATCCCTTTTTTTATTCCTCTCTTTTTTCATTTTAATCTCTTTGTTTGGTTTTGTAATTTCTTCCATTTTCAAAAAGAAGTATCATGAGAAAGAATTTACTCTTACCTTTATATTAAAATGTTTTACTATTGGATTATGTTCTCATATTTTATATTCTATAATTGTTGTATCATTACAGATATTTAACTTTTTTACAATATATTTACCTTTCATCATATTGGATATCTGTTTTTTGATTTGGTATTTAAAAAAGAATGATATAAGCCTAAAAAATAAAATTCGAGACATTAATAGGAGTAGAATTGTTGAGATTTTAAAAAAGTATAAAACAGATGTCTTAACGTTAATTGTAATATTTTGTATGCTGTATTCTCTTCAAATGTATTTTATCTGGAAAGCTTTAGCGTTTTCGGAAAGTGATCCTTTTTTTTGGTTTAAAAATATTTGGGTTGTCCATGAGAATGGAGCTTTGAATTATGAGTATATAGAAGCATATACTCCAGGTTATGTATTATTTTGTGCAAGTATGATATCTATTACTGATAATTATTTTGTAATTTATTATTTTTGTAAATATCTTCCTATATTTTTATCTGCAATAAATATTCTTGTTCTATTCGAAATTTCAAAAAAATTTTTTAAAAAAAAAATTTATATCTTTATCACACTCTCAATTTATCTAAGCATGAATTTTCTATTTTATCGGTATAATATGCTTATTCCTTCTACTTTAGCAACAACTTTGGGATTTCTATTTTTGCTATTTTTAAGAAAAGGATCCATCTCACAATTAATTTCAAAAAAACAAGAATTAAAAGATTCCACGTTAAAAAAAAAATATAAACGCGATAATGTTTATAGAGTGTTAATTCTTGCCGGAATTTTTTTAATACATCCTTTATATGGAGCTTTTTATTTGCTAATCTATTTTCTATATGAAATTTATGTATTTATAATAACAATAAAATTCAGAACGAGCTTTGTAATTTCAAGAACTTCTTTTACACTAAAGTTCTTTGTTAACATAATTTCAATCTTCCTAATTTTTATCATTTTGTTATTTCCATGGCTGATATGTGCGTCCATTTATCTAGATTACCCTATATATAATCCATTTATACATTATGTTGCTCCCCTCTATTTATATAATCCCTTAACTGGAATTATAGAAATAGGTAAATTTTTTTTTGAGATAGCTACAAAAATATTATATAAATCGATTTATTATGAATTTAATACATATATCCTAAATGATTTCTTTAGTACTATTCGTATTTCCAATCTAAATATTTTCTATAGATATACTTTGGAAATAGGAATCATATTAATTATAATAGGGATATTTCTTCCATTTAATAGGTTTTTTGACTATAATAAAAAGCAAAAAAACATTATTAGATTTATAAAATTTACTTTTATTGTAAGTGTCTTTTTTTATATTTTTATAAATATTATAAATTTAGATGAACTACCAATTTTTACAAGTATGAACAGTTTTTTATCTATTTTTCTTAAACGCTTAATCGAATTATTCTCAGGATATTGGGCAATAATTTTCACGCTAACATTTTATTATTTTGTTTCTCTCTTAAGAATTATTTTACTTAAATTTAGAGCTACCCCCAAATATTTTAAAAATAAAATTTTGTCAATCAAGATAGTTAGGAGATTTTTAATTTTATCAAATTTCATTAAAAAAAATCCTATAAAATTAAATTTTAAAAAAAAAATTCTAAGTATCCCAATTATTATATCAGGAATAACTATAAGCTTATTTTTTTATACCACCAATTACAGGAGGATTTACTACCATAATCATTTTCCTAATAGCCATACTGATGTAGTAATGTTTGCGGGGAATTATTTTAATGAAAATCCATTAGAAGAAGAAAATGCAATACTCGTACAAAAAATAGAAGGTAGATTTCTTTATGATTTAATTGTATTTGATAATTTAAAAATAATATATTACAAATTCTATTTTGGACTAAATTTTACAGAATTCCGAAATTCCTATGAACCTGAAAATGTCACATATGTATTGTTTAATATAAAATATTCCTTTGAAGATTTCAAGGCAAATCTAACGAATTATTTTGAAATTCTTTATAGAAATGAGCAAGATTGGATATTTGCTAAATTATATTCAATCTAGAATATCAATTTTCATCTAAAAACATATTTGATTTCGTATTTATATTTGTTTAATTATATATTAAAAGGAAAAAAGTTGAGTATAAACATTCGATTTACCATTGACAAATATATATTTAATAGAACAACATGTTGAATCATTAAAAAAGTAGTGTATAAATAAATTTATATTTTAATAAGCTATTATATTATTCAGCAAAATTTATTAAAAATAATTAAAAAAAATAATAAGATCTATTGGAAGGGCTCCTTAGTTGAAAATCCTAAGTACTGATAAAAAAATTATTTTAAATTCAAAAACTCAGGTCATTAACAAAAAGAAAGAGTCAAACTTCGAATTTCAGGAATTATATGATTATTTAAATCAATATAAAATGAAAGAAGATCAGATTCTAATTTCTATCATTCTACCTGTTTATAATGAAGAAAAATCACTTAAAAAAATTTTGGAGAGTCTCCCAAATGATAACTCTATTGAAATTATTGTTATTGACGATAATTCGACAGATGGTAGCGTTAATGAAATTGAAAAGGTAAATAACGATAGAGAAATAAAACTACTAAGACATAAAAAGAATAAAGGTTATGGGGGCGCTATTATCACCGGAATCAAATTCGCTAAAGGTGAAGTAATCGTTACAATGGATTCAGACGGTCAACATTCTCCTAGAGATATCATTCAATTAATAAAACCTATTTTTGAAGGTGAAGTAGATTGTACTATTGGTTCAAGATACTTAGGAGGAAATTACTATGATTTACCAATTCGGACGAGATTAGGAGAGGCTATTGTAGAAAAATTGCTCCAAATTTTTTTTGGGCAAAAAGTAATGAACAGTCAAAATGGGTTTCGTGCTTTTAATAAAAAATTAATTCCTATATTTAAAGAAGCAAAATATCATGGATTTACTTTTGCAACTGAGATGATAATTTTAACATTAATTAATAGGTGTAAAATAAAGGAATGTCCTATAAAAGTATATGAACGTGTGCATGGAAATTCAAAAATTAGTATGAGAACGTTAGCCATTAATCTTCTTACTTGTTTTTTAAAATATTATTATCAAAAGATATTAATAACTATTACAAGGAAAAACCATAAATAGTTTTTTAAAGCCTCTAAATTATTAGTTCTTCTTTAATTTTCTTATATTCCTCATATGTAAATATAAAAAGATAAAATACGGCTTTATCGAGTTCAACGGTTAATGAATTTAGCTTCTGCTTTTTTATAATGATAATTTTTTTTAGAAGAATATATGTATTCTATTTAATGAGAATAAATTATTAAAAAACTAATTGAAAGTTTATTCAATTATTAATTCAAGAAGAAAAAATAAAAACATTTTAGTTAGATTCATGATTTGCATTAAATAATATATCATTTCAAGCGTTTCTGAGTATAATTGAACTTTAAAACAAAAACTAAAAATATTCTAATAATTTTTTTACTTTCTGTTTACATGTTTCTACTTTTTAGTTCATTTTATATTAATATTAATGGATATAAAATTTCATTTATCTTATTATTAGGTTTTATATTAGTCATTACAATCTTTTTTTTCTATATAAATTCAAATCAGGAAAAAGCCAATACTTCTAATTATAACTTTACAATCTTATCTGAGAATTTTTTCAAATTTATTCTTTTAACGCTAATGGTTATAGCTGTTTTTATTCCACCCATTACTTCTAATAACTTGCTTATAAATTGGGAGTACATTCTTCCATTAAATTACTTCAGAGCAATTATATTCATATTATGTTGTGCTTTCTTACCAGGATCTAATTTATATAGTCTATTTTTCCCTAATGATGAAATTTCTAAAAAATTTTCAATTGAACCTTTCTTTGTAAAAATAACATTATATCCTCTTATATCATTTGGATTTATTGGAGTTTCTGTAATAATTTTAGATCAAATTGGACTTATTAGGGAATTCATAAGTTTTTTTTTAATTTTAATAATTATAATCTTGTTTATTATTGATATCCTTTTTCAGATAATCAGATTTAAACATTTGGAGATATCTATAACACAGAGAACTATTTCCAAAAACACATTTTTTATTCTTTTATTTGCTATAGCAGTTTTAACAATTTCAATAGGGGTTCAATATGGGTGGTTGTATATTCCTTCAGGAGATCCTTGGGATGGTATTAAATATGCAAATCTCATCGGAGTTAATGGTGGTAGTCTCCAATCAACGGGCTATTATCCTAAGTTCTGGGGATATTCATCTTTTGGATTTAGCGCTTTAACAGGGCTACCTCTAATTAATGTAAATACATTGTTAGCACCATTTAGTTATTTGTTTGTTACTTCAGTATACATCTTCATGAAAGCTCTATTATTTAATTTTAAAGAAAAATATGCTGTTTTATCAACTATACTTGTTATAATTTTTTCTGGCTTATTTTCTAACCCTCTACTTTCATGGTTAATATTTGTTAATGAATTCTATTTTATTTATAAGAGTTATTCATATTTCTTGTTTTTTCTAGGCATTTCTTTATTTCTTATCGTCGTAAATAACAGGGATACAAGAAATTCTGATACAAAACAATTTTGGAAAACAACCGATTTTAAATTCGTTATCTTAGGGTCATTTCTCTTAATATTAAGTTTTATGACTTATGTTTTACCTTTTTTAATGGGATTAATTTTTCTATTATTCTATTCTCTTTTATCTGGAAAGATAAATATGGTACATAACTATAGATTTTTCCTGATTTTTGTGTTTTTCACCATTATTTTTTTCTTCTTTTTTGATCTTTTATTAAATTTTTATTTAAGTTATATGGTGGTTAGATTAATTCCATATTTTTTTAGATTTGAATTATTTTCAATTTTAGAAAATACTAAATTACCATATATTCTTACATATCCAATCTTCCTTGTATTGCTATTACTATTATACGGTCTTTATTTCTTAATATTAAAAAACTTTGAGAAAAGTGAAAAAAATAAGCAAAATGTTAATGCTAAGGTTAGATTCACATTTAAAATAATGTTTATTTTGTTCATTACCCTTTTAATTGCTGAATTTTTCTTTGTTTTTTTAGAGGAATTCATTCTAAACGCAGATTTGAGTAATGAATCCTTCTTCTTTTTATATTTAGAAAAGATTTTTCTAAATTTAGGATTTATTGGGATTTTGGGAGTTTTATTTTCCTACCATTGTTATATGAAATCTAAAGAGTTGTTCTTTATTTTGCTTTCTTGGGTTTTATTTTCTTTTTTATTTGCTTTTTCACTAATTTTTATAGAAAATATTAATAATTTTCTTCTATCGCCAAAAGATATATCAGAAGAAAATATTTTTATGATGGATTATTGGTTTAATAGAATCTGGTTTTATTCAATCCCATCTTTATGTGTTTTTGGTTCGATAGGGTTATTTAAACTCTTTAGTAGATTGAGTAATTATAAAACATTCCACCAATATACGTATTTAAAAACAATTACTAAAAATATAATTTCCTCAAGTTTAATCATTTTTTCTTTTACAGGAATAATGTTCTCAGGAATTGTTTACGGTAATACTAACTTTAGATATACAAAAACTCAAATTTCCACACTTGACTGGGTTTCAGAAAACATCCCAATTCGGTCAAGTGTGTTAGTAGGGGATAATTTTTTTATGGGAGTTGGTGTAGATTCTATAACATTTGTTGGACAATATTTTTTCTATGATATATTTGAAACTGAACTTAATGAAACTCAGTGTATCCAAAAAATTGAATATTTGAAAAATGAAACTATTCAATATGCGGTGATTTCACAATTATTTATTTCAAATTATCTCAATAAATCAGATTTTACAAATAATATTTTAATACCAGAATTTTACAATATTACTTTGTATCAAGATGGAGATTTATCAGTACACTATGCACCATATTTTAATTGAAAGGTCTTAAACACTGAAACAAATTATATCATGTTAAATAATTTTAGCTTATTTAAATGATCTAAAATTAATTTAATGTTCTACCAGGTCCAAAAGGACGTAATCGAATAATTCTACGTACAAAACCACTAACATCCGAAAGCCAATGAAACTTAGATACAATATTATTTATAGAAATTGCAAAGCTTATAATAATGAGTTTTTCATTTTTAGGTTTAACAAATTCTATACAATAATGATTTTTCAAAACTATATCGAAATTTTGTGCAATTAGATTTTTTTTACTAACAGATTTAACTTTTGCGATTAATTTATTTTCAGATACATCTATAATTTTATAATCCACGTTTATAAAATCACCTATAGCAAGATATTCCTTATTTTCGACTTTATCCTTGAGATATATTTTTGAAGTAGAAGAGAAAAATCGTCTCTTTTTGATTTTTCCAGTTATGATATTATTTTTATCTCTTAAAAGTTGATTTTTCGAAAAAAGATTCTTTCTGCTTTCAATTATAATGATTTTATTATCTTGTGCGTTGGGAATTTCTAAAATCTTATTTAATCTTAAAAAATCTAATTTTAATTTGCCAATAACTTGACCAAATTCATTTAAAATGTCTTGACTTCCGAATTCTTCTTGTTGCTTTTTTAAAATAACATAGGAATAATTCTCTTTCAATTCATCTTTAAAAAATAGATCAGAATGCTCTAATGAATTTTTTGAATCCTTTTCAATATTTCTGTACATTTTAATTGTATAAATTTTTAAAATAAATATCAAGATCTATAAACTAACATGTAATAATAATAACTCTAAATATGAAAATTTTAATAATAAATCTGCCAAGATTCCAAGACTCTTCAGTCACTCGTGAAGGACGATGTGAATTTGTTTGTAATTATCGTGTGGACACCCCAGCAACTCTACTAATCATAGCCTCACTTTTAAGGATAAAAAACCATCAAATTGTTTTTATAGATGCTAATGCTCAAAATTTTGGTTATTCGTATATAAAAACCATATTGCAAAATAGAAGTTTCGAATGTGTTGTTTTTACATTCAACTCTTGGATAATTGAATTTGAATTAAAAATCTGTGAGATTGTAAAGAAAACAAATCCTTCTTGTAGAACAATTGGGTATTCGTGGTTCGCAAAAAACTTTCCTAAAGAAATACTTTCTAGATTTACTTATTTAGATATTCAAATTATTGAAGATCCATTTTCCGTAATCGAGAATTTAATATATAATTTAGATAAAGGAAAGAATCTTGAAGAAGTTGGAGGTATTGCATATAGAAGTATTAATAATAAAATCCAAGTAAATAGAAAACCTATTTTTGAAAAAAAATTTAGTGAATTACCCTTACCGGCATATGACTTAATACAATCTTTTAAACCCTATTATTTATATACCCCCTTAATAAAGCCCTACGCATTAGTATATGCCGGAAAGGGATGTCCATTTAACTGCATATACTGTCTCGAGGCTAATACTCAATATAGCGGGAGATCTGCAGAGGAAATAGTTGAGGAATTAAAACTTTTAAAGAAATTAGGAAATATAAAATATGTGTGGTTTTATGATCAGATATTTACAATTAATCGAGGTCGAACAATTGATTTTTGTAAAAGGATGATTACAGAAAATCTTAAAATTAAATGGTTTTGTGATTCTAGAGCAGATTTAGTTGATAAAACAATCTTGAAAATGATGAAAGCAGCGGGGTGTATAGGGATTTCTTATGGGATAGAATCTGGATCTCAACATATTTTAAATAATATGAAAAAATCAATTAAGGTAGGTCAAGCAGTCAAAGCTCTAAAGTGGACTCGCGAAGCAAAAATTCCTATACAATTGAACTTATTGCTTGGCTCTCTCGGAGAAAATAATAGAACTCTTAAGGAAACAAAAAATTTCGTAAAAACAACATTACCCGATATTATGCAGATTTCTGTAATATTAGCTATGAATGGAACAGAATTTACTAATTTAGCAATAAAAAATAAATGGATAAGTGATAATTTAAGTTGGCAGGAAAAAATATCAGATCTTCATTTAGATAAGAATCGTTATAAACCATTCCAACTCGATTTAGAAAATGAGATTAAAGAATTGTATAAAATTTTATATTTAAACCCAAGGTGGTGGATTAACAGTATTGACATTTTAGTCAAAAATCGCCAATTAATTTTACCAATCTTAGGAATATTTTTAAATAGATCAAAATCAATTAAAATTATTTAATGGAAACTTTTAATTCCATAAGTTCATTAAGAGCTATTGCTATTTTTCAAGTAGTAATACTCCATGTTTTTTCATTATACATTCATTATGCTACTGAATCGATCTTTTATATTCCATTTGTTTTTCAAATCGTTAGTTCTGGGGTACCTCTTTTTATTTTTATCTCCGGTTTTAATTTATCCTTTAAATACTGGGACGACTTTTCTGTAATAACCTTTTATAAAAAAAGGTTTAAGAATCTCTTGTTTCCTTATGCATTTTTTTGTATTATTTACATTTTATTACCATCAGTCATTGAAAGAAAATCTATAGATTTTTCATATGAGGATTTCATTAATATTCTTTTCAATCCGGGGAAGTTCTTTTATCATTTTTGGTTTATAGGTCTTATATCATCTTTTTATCTTTTTTATCCTTTGTTTGTAAAAATATTTATTAAATTCAAGGATAATTTATTCTATGTTTTACTGGTTTCTGTTTTTATTCAAATAATATGGATGAAAACAAGAGTATTCGTTATTTATAATCTTGAAATTTTAAGAAATATCATCTTTTTATATGATCTTCTCTTTTGGCTTATAAATTATTTATTTCTTCGTCAGATCTCTTATTTTGTTTTGGGCGTGTATATAAGTAAGAATTTATTTAGAATTTCCTCAAATTCAAAATTTCTCTATACTCTAATAATTCCTATTATTCTTCTACCCCTTTTGAACATAATATTACATGAAGTAACACTGAGTGTATTATTGAACATATCAATAATTCTTTTTTATTTTGTTCTTTTAGGAGAAAGAGAAAATATTTTTCTAAAGCTCACTGCAAAATATTCATTTGGTATTTATTTAATTCATGCTCTAGTTTTACATTATGTTGTAAAGACTCTGAATATGGTTTTTAATTATTGGTATTTCTATTTATATACCATAATTATCACATTTTCTATTAGTTTTACAATTATTTATGGACTTAGTAAACTACCAAAATCTCATTATTTTATTGGCAATACAAATCGTTAGATTTACGAAGAGAATTCACTGAATTAGTCAATTGCAATAAAGAACATTTGATTTTTATCTCTACAATATGAATTTAATTGATCATAACTGAGTATAAAGAGATTAAAGTTTGCCTTCTTGTTCTTTCATCTTTAGAAGCGATTCTTCAATAGATAATGGTTTAACTTTTAATAATCGTTGTGCTTTACTTACATCTAAACAACAACGCATAGGTCTTTTAGCTGCTTGGTTAAACATTTCACTAGTAACAGGGGTAATCAATCCCTTATCTATATTAAAGATGTCAGCAATTTTAAGAGTAAAATCATAACGGTTTATACATTCCTTCCCTACTGTGTGGAAAACACCATTAATGTCCGAATTTGCAAGATTCAATAAAAATTCAGCTAAATTATCCACTAAAGTAGGAGTACTATATTGATCGGTCACAATTTTTAAATTCTCACCTTCTCTAAGTTTATTTAATGCCCATATTACAAAATTCATTGTTTTTCCAGAACTAGATTTTAAACCTTTTAACTCATTAGGATTCCATCCAAAAACTAAGCTTGTCCTAGCTATGGCATAATTAGTACATGTTTTAATAATCTCTTTTTCTGCATCTAATTTATGCTTTCCATAAATACTTAAAGGATTTGGTTTACTTTCTTCTTTATAAGATTGATTAGTCCCATCATAGACATAATCTGTCGATATGAAAAGCATTCTAGCATTAATATCTTTACAAGCTTCAGCTATGAATCTAGTTGATTCTACATTAATCTTTTTTGATTCTTCTTCATTCTTTTCACAATAATCTACATTGTGTAATGCTGTACAATCAATTACAATATCTGGATTAATTCTCTTTAAAATTTTTAAAGTTCCTTCCTTATTTGTTTTATCAAGTTTAAAAATGTTACAATTTTTAATGGCTACAGGTCTATTATTATAAGTACCAGAAACAATATATTCATTATTAGCTAAGTTAGCCAATTTATAACCAGTAAGCCCGCTAGCACCTATTATTAAAATTTTTTTCATCTTGTTTCACGTCTTTAAAAATTTGATCAGTAATATAAAAAAATCTTAATTATTTTTAGAATTAGCTAATCTTTAAATTAAGTATACACAAATGTATTTGCAATCCTTTGAATAAATTTTCTTAGAACCACAGGTATTCTTGATCTGTTTTCCATATATTTATTATATAGAACACCCTGCAATAATGTCCTTATAGCTTTTAATAAATTAATTTTCACAAATACATCAAAAGCAAATCTATCTCGAATTTTCTTTATTTTTTTTGCACTTATATGTTCATAATTCATAACAGAGTCATATATCCAATCTTCAATCTTTTTATTAGTAAGCCACCCTTTTTCCTTTGCTAATTCATATAACTGAGTACCAGGAAAAGGTTGAAAGATAGTAGCTTGTATATCTGTTGGTCTTATTATTCGATTTAATTGAATTGTTTTTTTTATATCTTCAATAGATTCATAAGGTATTCCAATCATATTAAAAGAAAGAGTTTTTATTCCATATTTATGAGCTAAATTAAATGCTTTAATTATTTGTTCATTTGAAATTTGTCTATTTAATACATTTCTTCTAATTCTTTCACTTCCAGACTCCACACCAAGTAGGAGTCCATTACAATTTGCAATTTTAAGTGCTTTTGCAGTTTCTTCTGTAATTGTTTCTACTCTAGCATTACATACAAAAGGCAATCCAACTTCTTTAGAATATAAATCACAGAATTTTAGCAACCATTTTCTATTATGAGTAAATGTATCGTCTTGAAAATCAATATTTCTAATACCAAATTCACTTTTTAATCTTTTTATCTCATTTATTACATTTTCAGGTGTCCTCATCCTTACAAATGTTCCCTTTCCCTTACAAAGATTTCTTTTATAATAGTTTATACAATAAGTACAATTATAAGGACAACCTCTACCAGCATATACATCTAATAAGTAATTTCTACCCTTTACATACTTTTCTACATCAAAAATATCACGATCTAACTCAAACATATCCAAATCTTGAGTTAATTCTCTTATTTCATTTTTAATAATTTTTTCTCCTTTTTTTACCCATAAGTTTTGAATTTTTGAATAATCTTCATTAGATTCGATTTTTTCAAGTAATTCTTCGAAAGCTTCTTCACCTTCACCAATACATATTATGTCAGCATGTTTTATAGACTGTTCTGGATCCACAATTGGGTGTACACCTCCAAGAATAATTAATGCATCACTAATTTCCCTTACTTTCTTAATTATATGTTTTGTAAAATGAAAATCAAATGTACTAATTGAAAATCCAATCACATCAGGTTTAAAATCTTTTATAAATTTTAGACACTCTTTTTTTGTAGCACCCCACGTAAAATCAAATAATTTAATATTGTAATTCTTTTTCCTCTTTTTTAGCCATCCAACAATATAACCAATTCCCGGAGATAAAGCCTCTTGGTGCGTTACATTTGGATAAATAAGTAATACATTCATCAAAATTAACCAGAAAAATATTATACTTATACGTAATTGTTTAATATAAATAAAAATTGATTTTATAAAAACAAAAGTAATAAACGTTAAATTTTAATTTACAATATCAATTTAATCAGTTACCAGTGAAATAAATAACTAATTGGTCATAATAATATCAAAAATGAAAAACATTAATGAAAAGAGGTAAAAAAAATGATTGAGGGTATTGTTATTAGGGATATTAAAAAATTTGTAGATGAACGGGGTTTCTTTTCTGAGATTTTAAGAGAGGATTGGAAAGAATTGTTATTTGAGG
>JAEOTV010000041.1 GCA_016839635.1 Promethearchaeota archaeon
ATACCGAGGATAACGTTTCCAACACCGGAAGCGGCAAGTACAACAGCGAGAATTATTATTGCTAAATTTTTCTTTTCCATTTCCATATTGAAATTCACTTTATGTTGTAATTTTTTACAATTTTTTTGTAGATATGTTGTTAAATAGTGATCAAAATTCGTAGCCTTATAAGTCTTATCCTTTTTTTTTCATCCTTATTTCAAATCGTAAAAGGTTTTTCAATATATGTGAAATACTTATATTTAAGGGTTATTAAATTCTTGACAAATTATTCATTAATACTCATTTAATTCGAAAAAAAAGTCTTTTTTATGTTTTTATTGTCTAATTTAATTCATTCTTATAATAAAGAGTCGACAGATATAGATGGGAATAAAATGGGATTTCTTCTTAGATATCTATTAGCTAAATCACTAATTATAGTAAAATGAGAAAAATAATAAAATCACAAGGAGTAGTGCAGCTATTATTATACCTTTATCAAGAAGTGCTTTTTCTGTGTTACGAGCTATCTCTGGTTTAGATGAAGTCAAATACATATATCTCATAATTATATAAAGGGCTATGGGTATTGAGAATATTACTAAATATTCATTTGGATTAAAAATTACAGGTTCATATAAATTAAATTTTATAATAAGATAAAGAGAATAGGTCATAAAAAGTGCTCCAGCAGTTATTAAATGAAATTGCTCAAGTAATTTAGCAGAATATTGGTCATATACTTTTTTATGTTCAATAGCTTTTTCTTTTCCAAGAAATTCTAAATCACCTTTTCTTTTAGCTATGCTTAAAAATAGAGCCACTTCAAATATAGCTAGAAATAACCAAGCGGATACAAATTCTCCAATAATTGCACATCCTGCTAAAGCTCTCCAAAGATAACCAGTAGACAAAATAATTATATCAATAAAAGCATATCTTTTAAAGAAATGGTTATAGAGTTGCCCTGTAATAATCATTAGGGTTATTATTACTATAAAACCTAAATTAAGATTTAGGAAAATTATAGAGAGAACGAAAATTCCGCCTAAAATTATTAATAATCCCACCGCAAAAATAATGGAAAGTTCTCCTGATGCAAGTGGTTTTTTTTTTATTTTTTCAAGATGTTTTCTATCTTTTTTAATATCTGCTATATCATTAATAATATAATTAAAGGAAGAAGCACAACATAACAATACAAACCCTATTAACAAATTGTCGTAAAGAGTAGTCTCAAATAATCTTTGACTAAAAAAAATCCCAACAAATATCAATACGTTTTTATAATATTGCCGTACACGTAGAAGGTAGAGGAAATTTTTAATTTTACTGGTCATTGTTAACTTCTTGAAAGACTCATCCATATTAAATTTTATTAAGGAATAATAATTCTTTCTGGTTTAAATTTCTTTAAGATTTTGAAACCCAATCTACTTGTTAAACTTGTTTCTGATTTTAATTGGAAAATAGCGCTACTAAAATCAAAAAGTATTATTTCTATTTCCTTATAGGGTATCAGAATATCTTTTCCAAAAATATTTTTTAACAAAATTACATTTCTATTGTTATTTTCTTCAGATAAGTCTTTTTTAGATTTTTGTGTCTTAACATCAATTTTTTGAATATATCCTATTTCTAAATTATTCACTGGTTTTTTAAGGTATACATACACTAGAAGGCTTCTTTCTAATAACCAATTCATTATAGTAATCTCAGAATTTCTAAATTGGTCAGTTCTACTAATTGATAAGAAAATATTTTTTGGTCTAATAATTAATTCACTAAGAGGATATGTTATAATATTTTCAGGAGTTTGATTGTCAGACATCTGTATTCGAAATTCGCTTAATTTATCTGCTGGAATGATATTTTTACATTTGTAAATATGTAACTCTCCTTTGGTTTTTAAAAAAATGTCAAGATCTTTAAGATTTTTGATTATTAATACTGAGTTTGTTAATTTTGTTTTTTTGATTGGCTCTTGAATTTTCTTACCGTTTTTATCTAAAAAGATATAATATCCCTTCTTATTATCATTATGTAACTTAATATCAGTTAAAGTTAAGGGAAAATCCTTATGAAAAAAGTATTGTTCCTTCATATTGATTTGAATTCGTGCATATTTCGAGGAATATAATAAATCTTTTTGATTTGTTTTCAAATTTTGTACAACAAATACTTCAGGATCACTGATATCATCAGAAAATTGAACATCCATTAATTTACCAACGATAATTTCATCTGTAATTAGATTTCTAAAGATATAGTCTTTTTTTAATTCAAATTGGTATAATTCTTTTCTTTTGATATTCTCCATTAATACAGGAAAATCATCAATTTCAAAATATTCTTTAAATTTTTCATTTGTAATGGTTTTAAATTTTTTTCGTGCTTCTTCAAATTTTAAGGCATATTGCTTTTGTTTAGATCTTCTTAGGCAAATAAAGGGAAGAATTGCTTCTTTACCCGGCTTAATTTTATTATCCAATATAGCAGCAATTCTAAAATAACTGGGAGGATGAGAATTCAAAAAAGTAGCTAAGAGTGAGGTTCTTGATGGTTTAATCATTGAACGATTAAGGTATTTTGCGGTATTCATATAGTCTAGAAGTTGATTGTCTCTTGTAATTTTTTCTTCACATAATAACATTGTATTTAATCCAATTTCCCTCCCAGTTGCATAAAAACTCTCGAGATTGTAGAGTGCTTTAACCAGTTCATTTGCGTATCCTACTCTCTTTGTTCTCAAATCAGCTTTTCCTTCTAGAATTCTAACAAATATAAATAAAAAGAAGTAAATAACCAAATTCAGCAGTATAAATACAATTAATGGGATCTGAGGATCTCCAAATGTATAATCATAGAAGGTAGCTGGAATACCTAGGAACATTCTTATTATTAAATCTAAAGTGGTGATTAATGTTAAAATCAATGTGTGTTTACCTTTAGTGTGTGCTAATTCATGAGCAATAATACCTTTTAATTCATCTTTTGGAAGTTCATTTATATCATTAGCAATTATGGCAATTCTTTTATCAAATATAGAACCATAAGCCATAGCATTTAAAATTGGATATTTTCCAAATCCAACTTTAACTTTTCCTTTAATTCCAATAGTATTTTTTATTTCATTCACAATATTCAATATATTTTCATTTTTTACTTTATCAATTCCAAGTAAACTGTCTAATATGAATCCTGATATAAAATATACTCCCCAATTTACTAAAATCAAAATAAAATAAACATTTAAGAAGAAGTCCATAATTTTAAATCCATTAGAACCAATAGGTTTATTTACAAGAAAATTTACTGGAGTATATTGATTGATAAATACAACAGCTAACCATGCAATAATATACAGAAATAGTGTTAAATATTCGGGGCTCATGAATCGCCAAACAATCAAATATTTTCTTCCAAATAACAGAAATCCTAAAATAAGAATTATCCAGAAGGAAAATGCAAAACTAGTATTGATATAAAATGGATCTCTAAGATAATAGGAAAATAAACCAGCAATAAATATAATGTTATATGTAATTAAAGAAATTATTAACACTTTATTTAGTACGGGATAATCTTTTAATTCAAAAATTCCTATCCATAAATATATTGAGAAAGCACCCATAATTGAAGTTAAAAAATCTTTTGAAAAGAAAAAAATAAGAAAGAAGAAAAATAAAATAGCGATAATATCACTCATTTCACTTCTTTTGCCATTTTTAGCCCACTGATAAAATTCTTCAATAGTTAATAAATATAGAAGAAGAGTAGCTAAAAAAGTCCAATCAATTAGAATATCTACTAAATTAAATTTTAATAAGAAATAATTTACCAACACAAAAATACTAACTGAGGAAATAGGATATGAAATCAAAAGAAAATACCTTATCTTTTTTTTCAAAGTAAATACCTTTTTTATAGCAAGTTTTTGTTATTTATAGTTCAATTATCAACTAGGTTTTTAAGTAGCAATTTTCTTTTTCTTCATTTTTGCAATTTCACTCCAGAAATATTTAATTGTTACCAAATACCACAATAGCAGTATAGGAATCATTAGTACAAATGAAATTAATAAGTTTATTGGAAAATTTATTATTCCAACCTTTAAATTTCCAAGAGGAAGCGGCATAATTACAGCTTCAACGAAAACCAAAAATAATAATATAGAACTTAAAAGTATTATCATTAAAGCAATTATTCCTTTAATTCTTGGAAATTTGTATAATAAAAAAATGGTGGGAGCTATAAAAGCAAGAAGGCAAATAATTAAGATAAAGATGTTCAAGTTTCCTAGAGTAACCTGCATAAGCAAGATTGATAAGATTGAAAAGAAACCAGAAATTATTGATATTACATAGAAATTTATTACCAATTCTGGTTCTTTTAATGGTCCCCTTGCTAAAATTAAACGAGGTAAGGTTAAAACAGCATCTTTTTGATCTGAGGCTTTAATTCTATCATCCTCTAGTAAAATTATGTCTTCTTTACTCTCTCTGACACCACTACTACTTTCAAAAAACCCACGTATGGAATAAATATAATAAAAACTGTTAAAAATATGAATTAATAACACACAAAAGGTAGCAACCTCTAATGATCCAAATAACATTATACATGCTATCATTGCCCCCATACTTAGTGTACCTACATCTCCAGGAAAGATTCTTGCAGGATACTTATTAAAAATAAAAAAAGGAATTATTACTGCTATGACTGGAACTGTAAAAATCACACCTTCAGCGGAGTTCCAGATTAGACTACAAATAAATAAAAAACATATGGCAATTAAACATGTTCCTGAACCTTCACCGTTATACCCTTCTAACATATTTACGGTATTAGTAAAAACAGCGACAATTAGAGGTACTAGGAAAGGATATATAATTGTCAATCTTGTTCTATCGAGAAACGGAATTGTTGGTGAAGTTATGGTTATAAAACCAATAAAATTTGCTATAAAGATGATGCCACCCGAAAATATTGATAAAATGATTTTATATCGTGAGCGTAATTTTCTTCTATCATCTATATAACCAATAAATCCAGCTAATAACACAGTTAGAAGAAAAATTAGAGTTTCATTAAAAAATGTTGGAAAAAATATTATTAAAAGAATTGAGGAAAATACTAAACCAACTAGTAAACTTAATCCTCCAGACTCTGCAATTTCAGGTTTTTCATTTTTATGAATATCATTCCCAACGAATCCTTTCCTTTTCATGAAATTTACTAAATAAGGGAGGATAATATAAGTTATTGAAAATCCAACAATAAATATAATACATAGGAATAGAATATCTAAAAAATTCCAATTTAAATCAGTAATATATGTCATTTTTTTCTTTTTGTTTAGTTTAAAAACTCTGTTAGATCACAGAATGTAAAGTTAAAAATATTTTATGTATTAAATTTTTTATTTTTCAATATTGAGAAATAAGAAATAAATAGCCCGGCACGGATTCGAACCGTGTTCGCTATACACATCATAATGACGTGTATTGTCGCGGGGTTCAAGGCCCCAAATGCTTGGCCATTTTGCTTAATACAATAATGTTGTATTAATCTACACCACCGGGCTAATTAAGTAAATAAATGCCAGAATTATGTAAACATCATTTAATAATTTTTAAATATTAAATGGCTTAAGATCTTGATTAAAAAATTCTTCATCTAATAAATTTTTATGGTTTTCAAGGAATTTAATTTCAGTTTTTTTATTACGATATTTATCCGGTAGCATCTGTGGAATTGTATCAATAATTGGATACCAGCGTTTACACTCAGTACATAATAGGATGCCCGATTTTATTTCGAATTCAAGCTTTATTTTATTTATTAGATACAATTCTGGTAAAATACCATCAAGTTGGTTAATGTTTGGATTTTTTGAAAACTCTTTAATTCTTGATTTAACATCTGAATTTATGATTTCAATACATTTCTTACTTAATTTATGAGTAGTATTATCATAAATATTTTCAAATTCAATTAAACTTGAGATAGTTAAGTCAAGATAAGATTTTAGTAGGGTTTTTTCAATTATAATATTATCCTTCACCAAGATTTCATTATCTTTATGAGAAATCTCAAAAATTTTCTCGTTTTTAATAAAATTAAGATCTCTATTAGTATAAAGAGAAATTATTGATTGAAATTCCTCTGGTTCATTTTCAAAAGAAAAGATATATAATTTTAAAGGATAATTTTTATCTATTGGGCATGCTAGTATATCAAACAACCATGGTTTCATAAACTCTAACACTCAAACAATCTTATAATAAATAACTTCTTAATTGCTGAATTAATTTATCAATCGTGCGGTCAATTTTTCTTCTTCTTTTTTTGAAATTATCTGATAATTTAAGATATGCTGCTCTCGATGGTAATCTTCCTCTCTTATATCTAGATTCCAATAGTGCAAGACTATCTTTAACACTTATTCTCTCAGCTTCTAAAATGTCTAGTCTTTTTACAATATTTTCAAATACTTCACCTGATTCTATCAATGATTTTTTAAAAGGATTAATTTCTTTCTGAATTTCATCGATTTTAGCATTATTTTTATTTAAAATATTTTTATACTTCTTTTTCGCCATTTTTTTCCTTTTAGCAGCATCTTCTGCTTGTCTAATTTCTAAAATTAGTGCATTTTTTTCCTCATTTAATGAACAATATTCTCTAATTTCATTAACAGGGATATACTGTACTTTAATAGCAGCGATATCTTTATCTATTTTTCTTGTTTTTCCTACAATAACATATACTGAGGCTATTAATATAATTAAAATAATAATTATAAAAGGTCTTAAGAGTAAATTAAAAATATCAATAGTAAAAGTGAACTGTATTCTTTTATTTTCTCCCGGAGCGACATAATCTGAAAAAAACACCATTGTGATCATTCCTTGAGATTTTTTAACAGCGTCAGGAGGGTCGGTTATATCATCGATTTTCAAACATCCATCAATAATTATGTTGATTGTTTGTTCTTTTCCCAAATAATCAAAGGTGGTTGTAAGTGCATTAATATTAATTGATTCTTGAAACCAATTATTTGAAGAGAAATTCTCAAAAGGTAAATAGTATTCAATATTAAATCTAAACGAAGAATTGGGCAGCATTACCACTCGATTTGCTACTAATTCAATAGAAACTGTTTTAGAACTTGTTCCAGGAGTGTTTTCTACATTTACACCTAAAATTTCTCCAAGATCATCTGAAATATATAATCCATTTGCTGAACCTGGAATGTTAATTAAAATAATTCTTGAAGCTTTAATGCCTAAATTTCTCAATAATATATTCTCTCGAACTCTGATTATCCCCCAGGGGGAAATAAATATTTCACGAGTAATTTCTTCGATCTCTAATTTATTACTTTCTTGATGTTTAACCCAAATCTGTACTTTCTTATAATTATCCAAGTTTGTTAAAAAAGGTTCTATAAAATCATCACCAATATCACTACTAATAGTTTCAAAATCATATGTTCTAGCATTGAGACCTGGATTATAAAGACCCCAATCATCGGAAATATCCTCATCTTCACCACTAAATACGGGGAAAAAGTAGTAAGCTACTATTTGCCCTTCTGCTTTATATGGTAATATTGGAAACGTGAGACCTTTATAGTTAATATAGTGTTCTGGTTCTCCAGTTTCATCAGTTATATAATAAGCTTTAGTTAGATCTCTTAAAACCTGTCTAAAGATAATAGTTTTCGATTGATATGGTAATAATGGAGAATCAAAGTAAATAGCAAACATTTCGAATTCATTCATTACCATATTTAAACGGTCTGTTAATAATGTACTTTCACCTACTAATCTTTCTTCAGAAACACTCGTAGATTCAAAATATATTAGGTTATTTGAATGGTTTAGTGGAATTCCAACTAAAATTGAACTTATTGGGTTGTTATTACGATTCTCTATTGTTAAAATATCACGGATTTTTATCAAGCCATACTGACCTAAATCCACCCGTCTATTAATATAAGTTAAAATTATATTTTCTGCTCCTTCTTGACTAATAGCAGGTTTTGGATCAGTTTTCTCATCTCGATTTGAATAATTAAACTCAGAAATTGTCGGAATAAATAAAATATTCATAAAAAATACAAAAAATAGTATAAAGATAATTAAAGATCTTGTTCTTTTTGACATAATTATTTAACTTTCCTATGAAATTATCTAAGAGTAATGAAAATTATTAATAAAAATTTATCAAAAATATTATTACTTGTCAAAATAAAATTTTATATGCTTTTGCTTATTATTAAAATAAGATTATCTAAATATTCTTTATTTATATTTAATTATGTCATCTAGAAGAACTCAATCAAGACGTACTAAAAGGAGAAGTGGAACTGCCCCCATGCCAATGGGAGGAGCAGGATTAATGAGATTCTTTCAAGATAGCTCAGTAGGAATAAAAGTTGGCCCAATTAGTACAGTTATATTATCTATAGTTCTCATATTAATAGTAATACTTGCACATTTAGGTGTTTTTAACTGGTTATTCGCTCCTGGTGGGGGATAATGTCTCTTTCTGTAAGAATATGATATTTGATTGGTGATTAAGGTTGAAAATTTCAGAATTTCAGAATTTGATTAAAGGTCTTTATTTTAATAAAGACCAAAGTAGAGGGATTAATATGACTTTTATTTGGTTAATTGAAGAAATTGGGGAATTTGCTCGTATACTAAGAAGTAAGGAAATTAGTATTGCTGATGCTTCAGAAGAATTATCAGATATTATTGCTTGGACAAGTTCTATAGCAAATTTACTAGGTATTGACCTTGAATCTGCTATTTCAAAAAAATATCCTGGAGTGTGTTTTAAGTGCAAATCAAATCCTTGTGTTTGTGGTAAGTAGTTATTTTCTTCATCAATTATTTATGATTAATAATTACATTAGATCTCTTGACATATTAAATTTTTAAATAATAATAAAATCATTTCAAAAAAAAATAAAACTTTGTCATCATTTTTGTGTTTACAATGAGTCTTTCAGGTAAGAGAATTTGGATTGATATTGAACAGCCCAAAACTGCAATAATGTTTAAATCTCTCTTAAATATGTTTGAAAATGAAGGTGCAAAGATATTAACTACTGCTCGAAATTATGATTCCACATATCAAATTTTAGATGATTCTGACATAAGGTATAAAAAAATTGGAATGCATGGTGGTGAAAAATTAGAAAATAAGTTAGGAACGTATATAGATCGCTTGAAATCTCTTTTTCCGATAATAAAAAGATTTTCGCCAGATTATTTTGTGACTTTTCTATCCGTGGAAGGAACAAGAATAGCTTATGGTTTAAAAATTCCCTCCATCGCGATGAATGACGAGCCACGAAATGAACCGGTATGCAAGTTAATCCATCCATTTATAGGTAATATAATCACTCCAGAATGTATACCACTAGAATTATATGTAAATCTTTATGCAGATCTCGAAAAAATTATCAGGTATAATGGACTTGATGAAATAGCATGGATTTCAGAATATACTCCAAATCCAGGCATTCTCGAAAGATTTGACCTAAAAAAAGGAGAATATGTGATAATAAGAACTGAACCTACCCATGCTTCATATCTAATTCATAAAACTAGACCTGAAGAAACTCAGATAAAAACATTTTTACCCCCAATTTTCAAGGAATTTCCAAATCATAAATTCTTCCTATTAGTTCGTTCAAAACTACAAGAAAACTATCTCTCTAAAGGACTTAAAACTCTGAATAATGAAAACAATATTGTTATAACTCAATATCTACCAAATTTAGTGGATTTATGCTTCTATGGAGCGTTAGTTATTAGTGGAGGTGGAACAATTGTGAGAGAATCAAGTTTACTAAATGTTCCAAGTATAGAATTTTTTCCAGGAGAATCTGCACCCCAAGATAAGTTTTTAATAACAAATGGATTTCCTTTGGAACACTTGCGAGATTCAAATCAAATAGTTAATAAAACTATCAGTATCCTTAATCAAGGTCCTACTCCTGACAGATATAAAACTTCTTCATTTAAAGAGAAAATTGATAAGTTTGACAATCCTAATGAAGTTTGCTTTAAACATGTAAAGAGGAATTTAATAGCAAAATAAAAAGTAATTATTAGATCTTATTCATTTTGGATGAATTTCTGATATAGGTTTTCAAGTTTTTTCCCTACTTCCTCCCATGTATATCTCTTTATAAATTTTTGAGCTTGCTCAATTAGAGTTTGTCTTTTAGAGTCATTACGCAACAAACTAACTATTTCTTTTGCTAATTTTCTTGGATGTCTAGGTGATACAAAGATAGCGTGATCTTTTAAAACCTCTCTATAGGCAACCATTGATGAACAAATAACAGGAGTTCCACAAGCTATTGCTTCAATTGGAGTTAGACCAAAACCTTCAGAAGCATAAGAATAAGTCACGAAAATATCACCCATCGAGTAGAATGTAGGAATTTCTTTTTCAGACACAAATCCGATGAAGTGAATATCCTTATACTTACGCTTCCATTCTTGGTAAGTTTTTTCCATATAAAAATCTGGTTTACCACCCATCACTAAATTAAGATCAGGGATCTCCTTTTTGGCTATCTGATAAGCTTCAATAATATCATCTACTCCTTTATATTTAGCTATGCGTCCAATATATAGAAGAATTGGACCTTTTATTTTTAATTCTTCTTTTAATTTTTGAGCTTCTTTAGGAAGGGGTTTATATTTATCTCCGATCGCAGAATAGAGATTGAATAAATTATTAATATCAATTTTAGGTATGTAATACTTGATCTCTCTTCTTATAAATTCGGAACATGTTGTGACAAATGTAGATTTCTTAACGATATATTTAATCAGGAACTTTTCAATTGGAATTCTGGTAAACCTCGTCTCAAATGGTCCTAAATCATGAATTGTTGAAATGAATCTTTTTTGATTGGCTAAGATTATTGGTAAAGCTCCTTTAGGGCTATTTCCGTGTATTATATCAAATTCATTCTTTTTTAGATATTTTATAGTGTGTAAATTAAATTGCGGAAACCAGAAAAATCTCCTTCTAATTATGTTTGTTTGTATTATATTTGGATCAGTAAGTTCAATATTCCATTTTCCTGTAATTACTTTGACATTATGACCTTGACTTTTCAAATAATTGTAAATCCCCGTAAAGAATTTAGCAGCTCCATCTTGGGTATCTGGAGCAAATGTTAAAGAAACGAAACAAATGTTTAATTTATCCATTTTAACTTAGCAAGAAATATTGGGTATTGAGAATAATATTTTCAAGTTAGTTGTTCAAATCCATCTTCGGTTAAGAGGATGGTCTCCTCAATTTGTGCTACATATACCCCTTTTTTTTCGGCTAATACATAATGTACCTGTAATTTTCCTTGCTGAATTAACTCTTGAAGTCCAAATGCAATACCTAATCTAAATTCTTTTGCTAGCCATCTCTCTGCAAATGGTAGAGTTTTATAGTTTTTATTAATATAGCCAAGAAGTTGTTTTGAGGTTTTTCTACGTAAAGGGACTCTACCAGCATAAGGATTAAGTTCATAAATATATGAATATTGGGTGTTATGAATTGATCCTTCCCCAGTACTAGCGAATATCTCAATAGAAAAAACATCACCAGCATCCATTATATCACCCCCTTGAGATCCCAATTCAGGTAATTGTTTCTTACCATGAACCGTCCATCTTTCAATTTGATGGCCACCAAGTTCTCTAATTGGATTATAGTTAAAACCTTTAACAATTTCCTCTATCTTTCTACCAATATCTCGAGTATTTGTTTTTGGTTTGACCATCATTTTGGCTGCATCAAGAGCAACATCTGTTGCCTGTATAATATGTTCAAGTGATTCTTCTTCACTAAAGCTCATAGAGAATGCAGTGTCTACGATATATCCATCAATATGAACACCCAAATCAATCTTGACTAAATCACCGTCGGTAATTTCTAAACCATCATCTTTTATGGGTGATGTGTAGTGTGCCGCAATATTATTAATACATAAATTTACAGGGAAAGCACATAATCCTTCTAATTCCTCAATTTTCGCTTCTGTTTCAGATATTAAATCATAAGCTTTTGCTCCTACTTTAATTTTGGGTTTAATAAACTTCTTTACTTCTTGAGCAATTTTTCCAGCTTTTCGAAGAGATTCAATTTTAATTTTTTCCTCTTTTTCTTTATCCAACTCTTCTTTACTTTTTTCTTCTTGAGTTTCGCTTTTTAGATTTCCATTCTCAGTCATTATAATAACTAATGTGGGTTTTGATAAAAATATTTTTTAAATAAGTATTAACTTTATTAATAAAGTTTATATTAAAATTAGATTAAAATTAAAAATAAAAATAATATTATTATATTATTATCTTATTAGATCAATAACCTACTATTTGTTCAAGTTGATAAATCTTTGAGCGAA
>JAEOTV010000302.1 GCA_016839635.1 Promethearchaeota archaeon
GGAAATCCAATGAATGCCACTTGAGCATCTCCTGTTCTTTTAATACCAAAACCACCACCACCACCTTTCTTCGAACTTGAGATACGAATCAAGTCTTCGCGGAGTTTAGCTAATTGTGCTTTAATGAAATTTATACTTTTTTGTGTAGCTTTGTTTACCTTGGTGGATGCCAATCGTTCTTCTAATTCTTTTATTCGATCTTCGACTTTTTCAGACATTTCATACCATTTAAAAAAATTAAGCAAATACAAAAAATTTTTCGAAAACACCTATGAAGACATATTTGAATTTATCTATTCTCACTTCTTCTTTTCAGTTTCTTGTTATTGCAGATTTTAAATATCATTCGGTTGTTAAACAAAATTTCTTTAAATTGATTCGTAAAAACCATCTTCATAAATTTAATTTGAAATAAATGTCTAATTACAGTTAAACAAATACAAAAATGATTTAGAAATGAGTTTACAAGGACGTTTAGCAAGTCGTAAAGACTGCTCAGGGGAGGGTAGAACTTTATGATTTTGATATAATTATCTATGATTTAAAAAAGTCATAGTCATAATTTTAAAAAAAAAAGAAAAAAAATTACATCACTAATACTTGTGCTTCTCCATCTGTGACAACTTCATCTCTTTGGTTCAGCACCTTAGTTTCTACATCAAGAAATTGCAATACTCCACTTTTTCCTTCTTTTGTATATTTCTTTGTTACAGTTGCTACTGCAGTTAATGTATCTCCAATAAACACTGGTTTCTTAAAAACTACCCTTTGAGAAGCATAAAGAGCGCCTGGACCAAATAAATGAACACCAAGTACTGCTGAAATTAAAGCTGAACTAAAAGCTCCATGAACTACCCGTTTACCAAACATTTGGGTTTTTGCAAATTCTTCATTCATGTGAAGAGGATTAAAGTCTCCACTTATTCCCGCAAATAGGGTTACATCGGCTTCAGTAATAGTTTTGCTGCAAGAAGCAGCCGTTCCTACATCATAATCATCAAACTTAACGATGTCTGTTTTCGACATAAATTAATTTAATGAAAAAATAGATAAAAATTTTGACTAAAAATATTAGAATAAAACAGTATTTAATACAACATTTCCCTTGGTTTTAATATAAAGATAATATAATTGTCCAATAAAAATATAAATAAACGAAAAGTATAATCTGAAAATATAACCATATTTTAATTAAATATCAAAAATTCAAGGAAAATCTAATGTCAATAGAATTTGAGCGAAATTTGGAAAAATTTGCTGAAGTTATCATAAAAGTTGGACTTAATTTGCAGCCTGGCCAACGTCTATTAATTGGGGCTCCTATATTCGCTATTAAGGGAGTATCTTTAGAATTAGCTCCATTGGTTAGGTTAATTTCTAAGAAAGCATACCAAACAGGTGCGAGATTTGTTTATGTGAATTGGGATGATGATTACTTGCAGTTAATTCGAATTCAAAATGCACCCATGGATTCCTTTGAAGAGTATCCAACGTGGAACGTTGATACGGCTGTAAAGTTTGCTGAAGCGGGTGATGCACTCCTCGTTATATATGCTGATAACCCTAATTTACTTATTGATCAAGATCCTAAAAAAATTGGGGCTGCCCAACAAACTGCATTTAAATATTGCGAACCTCTTATGGCTAACGTGGTCAAGAATGCTACGAATTGGTTAGTAGTCACTGCTCCCATTGATGGTTGGGTTGATAAAGTATTTCCAGAGCTTCCTCAAGAAAAACGTAAACCTAAGTTTTGGGACACTCTTTTTGAAATCTGCCGTATTAAAAATGATGATCCCGTTTCTGCTTGGAAGACCCACGTAAATCAACTTACTTCTAGAAGTAATTATTTAAACCAAAAGCAATATGAATCATTAAAATTTACAGCATCTGAGACAGATTTAAAAATAGGATTGCCTATAGGCCATTTATGGCATGCTGCTTCTATGAATAGCCAAAATGGGATTAATTTTGTTGGAAATATACCTACAGAGGAAGTATTTACAATACCGCATAAAGACAAAACTGAGGGTGTTGTAAGATGCACTAAACCACTCTACTTTAGTGGAAGTTTAGTAGAAGATTATGTACTAACATTTTCTAACGGAAAACTTGTTGAAGTGAGTACTAAAAAAGGGGAAGATCTTCTTAAAAAATTAATTCAAACTGACGAAGGTGCAAGTTCTTTAGGTGAAATTGCTCTTGTTCCACATAAATCACCTATCTCTCAATCTGGGTTACTATTCTATAATATTCTTATTGATGAAAATGCTTCAAATCATATCGCTTTAGGTCGAGGTTATAAATTTAGTTTCAAAGATGGTGAAACATTAACCGACGAAGAATTTACTACTTTAGGAGGTAATAATAGCCTAATTCATATTGATTGTATGTTTGGTTCAGGGGAAATGGATGTTGATGGAATTACTAAAGATGGTAAAGTAGAACCCATCATGCGAAACGGAGAATGGGCTTTTGAGGTATGAATTAAAAAAATTTACAATAATTCTTCTAAATCCATTTCATTTTCTTTATTTTTTGTTTGTTTGATGAAAATAGTTCTCAAATTATCAAAATCAGCTTTAAAACAAGTTTGACATTCTTCCTGTTCATCGGGAGCAGCAGGTTCAACGCGTACTTCATATCCAATCGATTCATATAATTCAACATACTCCGCGACTCTATTTTCTTCGACTGTGAATCCCCTCTCCCAATCTTTTCCTCTTAGAGGAATCTCTAATTTGTTTTCTTCTTTTCTATTTTCTTTATCTGATACCATAATTATTCTGCTCGATTTTTTATTTTCTTTTCAGTGTTCACATTAGATATTATGATAATGTTCAGTTTAAATATTACTCTTTTATAGATTCCATCTGAAGGGTGCTTTTAGTGGTATTTTATTCCCACTAAACGTTTTCTATTAACAAATTTTATATTATTTTGGAAAATTATCTAAGAATAATAATAAAAATAAAAGAAATCAAAAAAAATAAGTTATGGAGTGATTGTATTGACTTATACAAAAGAGCCAAATTTTAAGCCTAAAGATCCAAAAGAATTTAATTTTAAAGAAATAATTTATGAAAAAAAAGACTGGAAAGCAACTGTGACAATTAATCGTCCAGAAGTTTATAATGCTTATTCAACTCTAACATTAATGGAAATGATTGAAGCTTTTCATGATGCTGCGTGGGATAATAAAGTTGCAGTTATTATCTTAACAGGAGCAGGTAGTAAAGCTTTTTGTACTGGTGGAGATGTAAAAGAGTATAGAGAAAGATTTACTATACAACCTGCTGAGTATTGGAAATGGATGAGCATTTTTCAAGAGGCACATGATGTATTTCGCAATATTGGCAAACCTACTATAGCAAGAATTAATGGTATTGTAGCAGGTGGAGGTAATGAGTGGCAAATGGCTTGCGATCTAGCAGTTTGCGCAGATCATGCAACTATTCAGCAAGTAGGGACAAGAGTAGGGTCTGTAGCCTGTGGTGGTGCTACTCAATGGCTACCTATAATAGTTGGTGATCGTCGAGCAAGAGAAATTTTATTTTTGTGTGAACCTATATCCGCACAAAAAGCATTAGAATGGGGTTTAGTAAATTCTGTTGTTCCATACGCAGAAATTGATGAAGAAGTTGATAAATATTGCCAGAAACTCATTGACAAATTTCCAGAATGCATGAGATATACAAAACAGCAGGTAAATTTTTGGAAAGATTTTGTTTGGCACCAAACAATCGGACACGCTAAGGATTGGTTATCAATTCATTATGCTTCATGGGAACCACTTGAAGGAATGTCAGCATTTGTAGAAAAACGTCCTCCAAATTATAGAGGTATACGAGAAAGTTCACATCCAGAATTTTTATGGGGACCTCCTTCGATTACATGCCCTTCATGTCAAGCAAAAAATCTGCCTTCTGATTTCGAGTTTTGCGGTAAATGTGGATCAAAACTAAAATAAAAATTAACAGATTTTTTATCAGAAAAAGAAAATTAAAAGAAAATTAGCTATTTTGAGTGAAAAAGATTTGACAAATGATTTAATTATCGTTGAAAAAGCCAATAATATAGGAAAAATAATATTCAACAATGGTCCATTAAATATCTTAACAATAAGTATGATGGAGCAAATTAATAGAGCTCTTGAAGGTTTTCTTGAAGATGAATCATTAAAAGCCGTCATTTTCGATCATAATGGAAAAGCATTTTCTGCTGGTGTCGATATTGGCGATCATATAGGTGATAAAGCTTCAAAAATGATAAAAGAATTTCATGAAATTTTTAGAAAGCTTTACAAACTAAAATGTCCAACAATCGCAAGTATTAAAGGAGCTGCTCTTGGTGGGGGTTGTGAAATAGCAGTATTCTGTGATATTGTACTCACCTCAGATAAAGCAAAATTTGGTCAACCAGAAATAAAAGTAGGAGTATTTCCGCCTATTGCCGTTTTAGCTTTCCCAGAGATTATAGGAAATAAGAAAGCATTTGAACTTATTATGTTAGGTGAAACAATTGATGCTAATGAGGCTCACAGACTTGGAATTTCTAATTATGTATTCCCCCTTGACTTGTATGATCAAGAGTTTGATAAATTCATGGATTCTTTTAGTAAAATAAGCACCATTGTTTTACATTATACCAAAAAGGCATTCAAGAAAGCTTTAGGAATTGATTTTGAGGCTAAATTAGATGAAATCGAAGAATTTTATCTTAAAGAATTAATGTCTACTTATGATGCGAATGAAGGTTTACAAGCATTCTTAGAGAAGCGATCACCCAATTGGCAGAATCGTTAATTTTCTTAAATTTAATAAGAATTATGTTTAAATTAAAATAATAATAAAACAAATTGTAGGAAATTGAGATGAAAGCAGCCGTTTTTGAAAAAGTTAAGGACCCTTTAAAAGTAGATAGTAATTATCCTGATCCTACTATTTCTGGCAAATTAGGTCAAGCAATAATAGAAATTGAAGCATGTGGAGTATGTCATACTGATTTTGGTTATTTAGAACACGGAGTGCCAACAGTAAAAAAGCCACCTCTTATTTTAGGTCATGAAATATCTGGACGTATTAAAGAGTTAAGTGACGATGTAAAAAATTTCAAGGAAGGTGATCGTGTAATAATTCCTGCTGTGCTCTCCTGTGGGTACTGTGCTAATTGTAGAACAGGCAGAGAAAATATTTGCCTTAATCAAATAATGCTTGGAAATCATATTGATGGAGGTTTTGCTGAGCAGATTACGGTTCCTATAAAAGATATAGTCCATCTTCCCACCGAAATGTCATTAGAGGAAAGTTGTATAATTTCGGATGCTGTTTCAACACCATATCATGCTGTAAAAAATCGAGGTCAAGTGAGACCTGGTGACTGGGTAGTAGTGATAGGATGTGGTGGGATTGGTTTAAATGTAGTTCAAAATGTAAAAGCAGCAGGGGGATTACCTATTGCTGTCGATATTGTTCCTAAAAAATTAGAAATCGCTAAACAAA
>JAEOTV010000303.1 GCA_016839635.1 Promethearchaeota archaeon
AAAGTTTAGCGGATAGAATTGCTACTATTTTTTCTAAAGGACACGTGAATTATATTGAAGATCAAAATATAATCTCCATTTTAAACGGAAAAATTATTGTAAATGAGGATGGAGTGAGAGGTACTGGTCCTTCAGCTGATCGCGTAAAAAAGATATACGAACAATTCAAAATTGATCTAGATAAGGAATAAATTTAATCCTTTTTTTTTATAATTTATCAGTTTGATTTTTTGTGTAAACATTTATAATAGATTTTTCAAATCTAAATCTTGAAGTATTTTGAAAAAGAGATTGGATTAGAGTTGAAAAATTAATTCTTAAAATAATAGTGTGAGACATTCATACTTGATTATTTATGTTCCCTAGCTCTTCTTAAAGATTATGAATGGGCTTGGCGTAGAACTTTTATAAAAAAAGATATTTCGAATAAATGAGCCACTTTCATAACCACATCACCAAAAAACAGAAGAATTAAATACCAAAAATTTAATTATTAGAAAGAGAATATATTGAAGGAAAAGAAAAAAAATAATGAAATTACAACTAGTAAGCGTTTCTTTAGAAATAAAATGGATTCACAATTAGACAGAGATAAAACGAAACGAGGTAAATTTTTATGTCCAAATTGTAACTCTGTATCAATATCTATTAAATTTAATAAATTTCTAGCTAAAGCAAAATGTTTAACATGCTCCCTTTCATTAGAAATAAAGAATATTAAGAGTTATAGCCCAATTGATGTTTATGGTGAAATTATGGATCTTTATTATGCAGCTGAAGAGATCCAAAGGTTAGAAAAGGATATTGAAAATCTGAAAAAATTAGAGAAATGGGACGATCTAATACAAACTTATTCAATATTGTCAGATCTATATAGGGTAAAAGGATTTTGTTTATTAACGGACGATTTTATTCCAAGTGCAGATAAAACTTCAATGTGGAATTTAAAATCTGAAGAATATATGAGATTAGAAAAAGAAACAAGATTAAAAAGAGATTCGAAAGTAGATAAAGAATCTCCTAAAAAGATTAAACTTGCTCTAAAGAAAGAGAAGAAAATAGAGGATGTATTTGATGATCCAGGCTATTTAGAGTTTTGAGTAATAATTTGGTTTATAAAAAATTAAATGAACCATATTGTATTATTTCTGATTTTTTTGAGGATTTTTTTATTTTTAAATCTATTCTTCAATTTCAAATATATCTAATAGCTTATCTAGTGATAAATCAGGTAGAATTTCTTTTAATATAGCTTTTCCAATTGGAGTTATTTTAACTATTCCTAAATTTTCAAATTTCCTTAAATAATCGTTATCGATAAGAAATCTAATATCTGAACTCCACTTGTCTTTGAAAATTTCTTTTATATCCTCAATTTTTATGTTCTCATTTACTTCCTTAGATAATGCAGCAATAAGCGCTAAACTACCATATTGGCTTGGAGTTATATTATCGTCCTTACCTTCTGATGTTAAAACATAATAATTATTCCCTTGAAATTCTGACTTTATAAGTTCAAAACCTAGTTTATTAAATTGTTCATATAACTCTTTAAAAGTTTCGTCAAAATCGGAAGTAGATTTATCATACAGTCTTAGTAAATCTTCTTCTTTTACCATTTTCTTTTTACTTGTTAAAATTAGCTTTGCTATTTCTATTGTCATTTCTTTTTGATTGTTACTCAGATTTCTTCACTTCCTTAATTGATATTGATAACTTCTAAATTTTTTATTCTTTCTTTCATTGCTACATTAGATAAAATAAAGATCAAATTAAAATTTTGAAGTTCGGTTTCCCTTTCGAATACTGGTATTATTTTTCTTAAAGTTCGAATAATTGAACCATGTTTATTATAGGTTACTGGTAAAAATATATTCGAATAAATTATTTTTTTATTAAATAAAATTCTGAGTGAAATATCTAAGACAATTAAGAAAAAAATTTTTTCTGGAGTTGTCAATTCATTGAAGTTTAGAGTGGTTTTCTTTCTAATTTGGAAGAATTTTTGTTTAATAAATAAATTCTTATTATCCTTTATTGTAATTTCGAGGGAATATTTCAAATAGATTTGCATTAAAAATTTATTGATAATTTCTTCTAATTTTATAATTTTAGATTTAATATTTTGAT
>JAEOTV010000304.1 GCA_016839635.1 Promethearchaeota archaeon
AATCTCCACGGAATTTATTAGAAACAGATGCACCAAATAAGAAATTTGATGGAATTATATAAATTAAATTTTCAACCACATTTCTCAAATCATTAATCATGGCAATTTGGTATAAATCTTGATAGCCTTTGTTTTTACCTTCAAAAAATTCTAAATATTCTTGAGTTTCTTTGTGCTTTCTAATATATCCTAAATATAAATATGGTGGATTAGTTATGTGAAATAGAGGAAATGGGGCATTTTTTAGGAATATAGGAAAGCTCTCTAAATTATTTCGTAATTGAATATTTTTTTTTGCGATTTCAGAGGGGATACCATAGTTTATTGCATTAGAAATGCATTTATTTACCATTTCTGGTTGAATATCGAACAAATAAACATGCTCCTTAAAAAATAGTACTCTCCTTTCTGCTGGAATTGAATTTAAAATAGGTAATATTAAATTTCCTTCCCCAGCAAATAAATCAATCCATACATATTCCCATAGTTTCGTTTCTATAGCGGGAAATATATATTTTAAAAAAATATCTCTTGAAGTTAAATGAACCCCTAAAGATCTTCGATGTTTATTATCTTTATAGTCTTGTATTTTCTTCTGCATTTGAGTTAATTTTATTAGTAATTAAGTTGCAATATAAGTTTATGATTAATTGGATTATAATGATATTTTTTCAACTTTATACTTTAGGGTATCTAAACATCGAACAAATCTTCATTACAAATTTGCTATTATTAGTAATATTTCGAGGATTTTACGTTATTACTTATTATTTAAACTACTATAAGGATCGTAATAAGGATTTAGAAGAAGGAGAAAAACTCTTCACAAAATCAGAAAAAATCTATTTTGGCATTAAACAAATTTCTTTAATACTCTTTGGAATGATTTATTTCCCAATAACTGTTTTTTTATGTTTCTATTCGCTATTAGTGAGCAATAACTTTATTAAACAGATAGGAGAAAACCTTAGGCTAAAACCACTTACAATATTAGCAAGATTAATTAATATTTTTGCCCCCTTAATCGGAATTATTTGGTTTCTCTTAATTGAAGTCGATTATTATTCTATTGCAGCAGTTGGAATTAGTTTATTAGTTTATTTACATTACGGGATAAAAAATTCTACTCTGTCACTATCTAAATTATTAGAAAAATATAACAAAAGACATTTTAATAAATTCCCCAAAGCAGCTCAGATTGTAGTGATGTTCTTACTAGTTGCAACACCAACAACTATTCTTTCTGTATCTGTTGCTTATGCTCCTCCAGTTAAAAAAACTTATATGATTGAGATGAGAGATGGCATAAGACTTGCTACAGATGTTTATCTTGCTCCCGGTTCGTTTGGAGCACCTAAGCCAGTTATTCTAATTAGGACCCCCTACGGCAAAAATGGAATGGATATCTATAGGACTTTCTACTCTACACAGGATTATCACTTGGTTATGCAAGATTTAAGAGGAACTCATGATTCAGAGGGTGGTGCCGATTTCTTGATATTTTCTAAATCATATGAGGATGGTGTTGATACTATTGATTGGATAATGAATCAAAGTTGGTGCAATGGTAAAATAGCAAGTGCAGGTGCTTCAGCTCTTTGTATTAATCAATATTATTATGCAGGAATGAATCCAGAAGGATTGGTGGCACAACAATTATGGTTTGGAACACCAGAATTATTTGATCATGCGATTTATCAAGGTTCTTATCATCAATCCTTAGTTGAAACATGGATAGAAGGTGTTGCTCCAGATAATTTTGAACACCATATGAATATCATATTTAGTTTATTCCCAAAAAATGAAACTATGTACAACACAACATCTTTATCAATACCCTTTGGACCACAATATTCGAATGTTTCAGTAGCAGGGATCCATGTTGGAGGTTGGTATGACCACTTTCTTCAAGGCACAATCGATGGATATATCGGATATGATGATTATGGTGCTCCTAGTGCGCGTGGTAAGCAAAAACTAATAATGGGCCCATGGACTCATGTTAACTTGTTTGGATCAACCAGACAGGGAGAATTAACATATCCTGAAAATTCAATAGGATTTGATTTAGCATTTGGATGGGAACAAAGTGTTTTTGATTATGCTCTTTTAGGGAAATCTACAGATTGGGATGGAACTAGAGTTGCCTATTATTTAATGGGTGATGTAGATACTCCATCAGATGATTGGAATTACTGGAGATATGCATATGATTGGCCGCTCGACTACGTTGATGATAAGTGGTATTTCACCTCTACAAACGGTTTAATCAATAGCACATTACCAGTATTAAACAAAAACTTTAGTTATCTATATGACCCTAGAGATCCAGTACCAAATAGAGGTGGACAAAATGAACCTTTCGATATTGAAGGGCCATATGACCAACGACCTGTTGAAAATAGACCTGATGTGTTGATTTTTGAAACTCCTGAGCTAGTTGAGGCTGTAGAAATTGTAGGAAGAATTTGGGGTAATTTATTTGTGACTTCAAACTGTACAGATACAGATTTCACAGTTAAATTAACTGATGTATACCCAGATGGACGGTCAATGCTAATAACTGATGGTTCTTTAACAACAAGATCAAGATATAATTATACTACCGATGTGTTTATGTCTGGGAACACTTTAAATGTCTATGAATTACTAGTTGATTGTTGGTCTTCTGCCTATGAATTTGCTCCAGGACATAAAATACGAGTAGCTATATCGAGTTCAAATTATGCACGATTCGCTGCAAATCCAAACACTGGTGCTCCTTTCGCAACCAACTATCTGAACTATAATATAGCCAATAATACCCTACTAACTGGTCCAGATTATCCTTCATGTATAATATTACCACGATTAGTAAATATAAGCAGTACACACGTTTCTTATTAACAAATAAAAAGTAAAAAAAAAAAATTTATTCTTATTTTTTATATTTTTCAGCTTTATAGATTTTATAGAAGTCTTCAAGTGTACTAAGTGCCACTAAAGCTATTAATAACCCTGCAATTCCTCTAAATAGTCCATAAAATTCTGACGCAAGTCCAATATTTATAAGAGCATCCCCTGGTTCATTTAAGACTAGTATTGGAAATATCTCAGGTCGATTCATCATCAAGATTATAACTGAAATTGAAGCAAGTTTTATACCTATTGTTATACCATGGATTATCTGTTGAGCAAACATTTGGCGATTTCCGATTAAACCTCGATTTAAATCTAAGATCCCCTCAATTAACATAAACATACCTGCAAATTGTAAGTACAAAAGAAACTCTGAGTCAATTAAGCTTGTTAAAGCGGGAACGGGTTGTGATATTAAGAAAATTCCGAAAATAATACCAAGTATGCCACCAATAATTTCTCCTACAGGTTTTATAAATGGTTTGGTTGGCATTTTTCTTATCTCTGAATCAGGAATGCCTTGTTCGCGAGCAGTTTCAAGGTGTTCTTTATATTTTTCAAGCTCCTTTTTTGACTTAAAATCTTCGGGAAAATAGCCCTCCATCGATAAAGCAACGAAAATTA
>JAEOTV010000305.1 GCA_016839635.1 Promethearchaeota archaeon
AATGTAAATGTTCAATACTACCTCCTGCATCTCTCCCTTGGTTTATGCCAATGTTATAACCTTTTGGATGGTATAAATCATTAATTAATAATTGTAAGCCTTGAATAGTACGACATATATGGAGAAGTTCGGATCGGGTAAGTTCGAGGAATTCCGTTTTATGTTTTGAGGTAGCAACCATAAGATGACCGGGATTATAAGGATAAAGGTTTAACACTACAAAACAAATGTCATCCTCATAAATTTTTAGGGATGTAACTTTATCATCATTATCCTTCACCGCACATAGAATGCATTCCACATTCGGTCTTGCTTTTCCTTGAACATAATCAAATTTTCCGAGTGCTTGTAGCCATTTTTTATAAATTCTTCTCACCATTTGATTTAGAGTTGTGATTATGAATAGAGAGAGAAGTTAGAGTCTGAGTCAAATTCTTTAGATTTTAACAAGTCTTCTGGTTTTATTTTACCTGCACAATACTCTGATAATATAATGTTACTGTAAGCCGCACAGTTAAAGACCTTTCGAACTGCGTTGAAAAAAGAATTCTTAGAAAATTTTTCATCATCATCAAGAAAATATTGATCTATTATTTCAAACCTATTACTTTTTATATCAATTCGAAAAAATACATCTCTTAAAAGAAATGATTTTCTTAATTCCATGTAAAAATTCATTTTTTTATTTTTCTCTAAGGAATCTAAAGCTATTACATGTGGATCTGAAATTTGAATGCCTAAGCTCACAATAATCAAGTTTTTATTTTTAGGTCGAAACACTACCATATTCCTACCAACTTGTCGTCCTAATGGATCTTTTCCAGGAGGAAATATGAATTGAAATCCAAAATCTACTTTAGGATCTGATATTTTTTCTCGTAATAACCCCTCATCCAATAAGTAATCTTGGATTAAATCTTTGATTTTATTCTCTTTGTTTGACATAATAATTCAGTAAGGATAAGTATGAAGTGAATTTTAAATTTTTTTCCAAGGAAATATATTTTTCTGGTTTTATCAAGTTATATGAAACTGGTAAAAATTAATATTTTCCTCGCGGACGGGATTGAGGTTCAATTCCCGCGGATTTTAGTACGTTTATATTACTTTCTAAATCTTCTTGAGGAGTACAATAAATCACTTGAAGAGATTCAATATCTATGTAGATCTTACCAACAATACCTAACCCCATTAGTTGGTTATCCTTATCAACAAAAGTATGATCTATATTCATTTTAATAGCTTGTTTACCTCCTTCAAGTTCTACTAAAGAGGGCTGACAGGCAGTAAAACCAGGTCCTCGGTTTTGAAGCAAATAATTCATTAAAGCGAAATCTAATTCATCATTGATTTCACCTTGCTCTTGAATGATTTTAATTATACTTGGATCTTCCATCTCAATAAAATATCTGTTATTTAGATTAAAATGAGTTGAACTAGTTTTTATTTTTTTGGTTAATAATTTAATTAAAAAAAAATATAGGAAAAAGATTTAATTAAGATAAGTAAGCCTCGTGCAAGAAAATAGTATTAATCTTTTCCTATTTGATAATTTGGCAGATTTAAGCTTTAATCTTTCTCTTCAACAATAACCTCGTCAACAGAGTGCAGTGCACAGTTCATTGTTTCTAAAATTTCTATAATTTCATCAAGGGAAACATTGATCCCTTCAATATTCACATGTAAAGAAGCTGTTTTTTGATCTAATTCATCGACTTTAATGCGAACTTTTGTAACCCCATTAATTTCCATTAAGGTGCGAGCTACTAAGTCAACTCCTGGCTGATGTGGTTTTAAAATGTCTAGATAATATTCTACTTTCATTATTTCAATTTAAACCTTAGAATGTAATTATTCAATAATAGTTTAGTAGATACTTTATAATTTCATTTGTTAATTTATAAAAGTTTCTCAAGTATCAATTTCTCAGTTTTTCAATTTCTTCTATCAGTTTTAATGGTATTTCATTTTCTTTAATAATTTTATTTGCTTTTTGTAAGTTTTCAACTTTAGCTATCTTAGTAAGAAGCCCTATAGAATAAGCGCCAACATTGATTGCAGCTTCAATATCACGAGCATTATCTCCAATTACTAAGATTTCATCAGATTTAACGTTTAATTGTTTACAGATTTGAATTAAATGATCAGGATGTGGTTTTAGATTTGCAACATTATCTCTACCTAGAATAATATTGAAATAATGTATTAAATTCACTGTTTTAAGAGATATTTCGGTATTCTTTTTAGTATTAAATGTAAAAATTGCTTGTTTTAGATTTTTGTTTTTCGCATATTCTAATACTTGATCTATTCCATTAATCATTGTAGCATCTATAGCAGCTTCAAATTCTATTTGATTTATCTCATTATCAACTTCTTTTATTATTTCATCTATTTTATCGATAGAAAATCCTTGTTTTTCAAAAAAATCTCTAGCATATTTCATGTTTTCTAAAATAGAAATATTAATAGTAAGAAGGCTTTTAGGAACTCCGTAATTTTTTAAGATTTTTATAGCAGTTCTTCGCGCTCTTAAATAATCAATTTTAAATTGCACAATTGTGCCATCTAAATCCCAAACAATTGCTTTAATAGGTTTTTTTTTCTGCATCTAATATACCAAGTCAGAATAGATTGGTCCTGCTGGTGTTAATTGAGATTTTTTCAGTTTTACCTGATAAATATTAAAATCTCCAAACTCCAAATCTTTATTTTCATTAATTAAATTCTTAAGTGTGTCAAAAGTTTTATAATTTATTTTATCTTTTTTAAGTCTTCCAATAGTTAAATGAGGTTTGAACTTAGTTCTTTTATCGCGTTCTATTTTTAATTTGTTAAATAGGAGATCTTCTATAGAATCTTTAACATTTTGTAAGAATTGGATGTTACCTATAATTTTTATCCATAAAACTGAAAACTTATTAAACTGACCAACACCTTTCAAAAGGTAATTTAATTTTTTCCCTTGAAAGAGTTTTTCATTAATCTCATTTTGTAAAATCGCATAAATCTTAGGTGCCAAAGATTCAGGGATATTTCCTAAAAACTTCAATGTAATATGAAGGTTTTTTGGTTCTACTATCTTAATCTTTGGTTGATTTAACTTTAATCTCTGAGAAAATGAGTTGATATTCTCAATAGTCTCTTTATCTTTTAATTCTATTGCTATAAATGTTCTTATCATTTCTTTCCCCAATAGTTATATATTCTCCATTTTTTTTCTGTTAATTGGTTTTTAAGTTCTGGAATAATATGAATTTCATTTAAATCTTTTATAGAAGTAGATTTTATAATTGCAATTATATCTTTTAAAAAAAGTATATTCATCTTAGCTCTTGTATTTGCATCGGCTGAGGCATTATGTGGAATTAATATCATTCTTATATTTGGTTGATCAGTCTTTATCTTTTTTAATCTTGTAAGAGTTTTAGAATCAATAGGTTCTTTAGGAAACACATCAAAAGCGAAATTAATTTGAGTTTCTTTATTTTCTAAAAGAGTTATTAGAGCTTCTAAATCTAAGACACCTCCCCGCGCTGTATTTATAAGTAAAGAATCCTTTTTCATTAGCTTGAGTAAATCTTTATTTATTAGATTTTCAGTATATCTGTTTAAAGGCACATGTAGACTAATAATATCTGAATCTCTAAAAACGTCCTTAATACTCTCTCTATATTCAATTTTTGGATACTGTTTCTCAAAATCTTTTTTTTGGTTTATATCATAATAAAGGATTTTAATATTCCAAGGAGATAATTTTTTTACCACACTTTTTCCAATTTCACCCAATCCGACTATACCGAGTGTTTTATCAGTAATTATAGAAGAAAGTGATTGATCTAAATCCCATTTATCATGGGGAGTCCAATTTCCATCCCAAACATAATTATGGAGATCAAGTAAATTCCTTAAATTAGCCATAATTAGTGCGACAGTATAATCTGCCACCGTCTCATGAAGAACACCCGGAGTATGGGTAATTAAAATGTTATCTTCTTCAATTCTATGTATATGATTGTATCCTGTTGTTGAAGTAGAAACAACGAAAATATTAGAATTTTTTAAAACTTCTGAAGATATGATGTGACTTAAGTGGCACCCTAGAATATCTGGATTAAAATCCGTTATTTCTTTCTTAATTTGTGCCTCGGAAGGGAATCTACCATTAAAAACTTTTACTTCAGCAATTTTTTCTAAAAAATACCATAAATCTTTAATTTCTTTACGCAAATTTACCAAGATTTTCTCATTTGAGCCAATTTCCTTATCTGAAAAGACATTCGATGTGAAAAATACTTTTGGTTTATAAGTCATATGCATATCCCGTATTATTGACCATTTAATTTATTTGATTATTCGATTATTTTTCTATTTTTGTTATTGTCAATATTTATTAAAATAAAATTTAATTTATATTTAAGAATGATAATAGTGGTGGAAAATGGCTAAAGTGAAATGTCAACAATGTAAAAAAGAAATTACTGGAGGAGCAAAAATACAAGAGTTTGATTTAATTGAGCCCACAACTATGCATGTTTTCTGCTCAGAAAAGTGTAAAAACGAGTGGATCAATAAAAAAGACAAATAGAAAAAGAGGTACTTTGTATTATCTTTCAATTTTCCCTGGAAGATAATAATCATATTTTTTTCTCAATAATTTAGTCTTTATAAACCTATCAAATAATCTCATCCTTTGGTATAGTACCCAAATAAATTTGTCAGATTTATAATATTTCTCAATTTCTTCTAATGTTAAAGGTTCTATATTAAAACTACTTGCCTCTTCCCTTAAAAAGCTATTAACAACCTTTATCAATGAAGGAATTAGCTCTGATTTTTGTTCTTTAAAGAAATTAGCAACAAGATCTATTAGTACCAATCTCCAATCATAATATCTATCAATGAGGTCCTGGAGAAAAATTAATTTTAAAAGCCCTCTTATGAACGATGGCATACTTCTTGTTAATAATTCGATTTCCATTGCTTCAACTCCATTTTTCCGATAAAATGGTGGAACTGTATCTATATAAATCAATTGTGAATTCTCATCTATCTTAGGATTATTAGGATTATAATTAGTTACTGCAAAATTTGAAATTTGGCCATCTAGACCAACATCAAAAGTTTTATTTTCTTCATTAAAACTCCAGACTTTTTTCATTTCCCTTAATGCTTTAAGTACCAAAATTTTAATATCATTCTTTCCGACTTGATGAATGACTTTATTACCAACGGATTCAGAAGGAATTTTTTCTTGTATTGCATAAAAAATGATTTTTCCCTTATCAGTTTCAAACCATTTAATCTCAAGTGGTGGTGTGTTAATTTTTATTTCTTCATTTAGAAACCTATTGTATTCAAGGAAAATGTGTTCATGTTTTTTAGCTTGTTCACGTGTTTCAAAAACGGGTAACCTTTTGTAAGCATAATTATATTTATCATTAACAATTTCAAAAACCAAAGTAATTTCTCCATAACCAAGAATCTTAATAGGGACTTTTCCTCCTTCAGGATTAACTGTATCTATTGTTAGTTCCAATTCTTTTAATAAATCAATATTTATGTCCATAATAAATCAATTTAGAAACTATAGATATTTCTTAATCTTAGTTTAATTTTAATGTTATTTAAAAGTATAAAGTTTATTCCTTTTAGTTTCTTTATAGAATTAAAATTAAGAAAAAAGGGTATTGTGGAGAATTTTTTGGAAAAAAGGTTGGATTGGGAAAATTCTGAGATGATTGGGCAAAATAAAGAGCCTCCTCATAATACACTTATCCCTTATCACGATATTAATTCCGCGTTAACAGGAAATTTTGAATCTTCTCGATATTACAAATTGCTGAACGGTAATTGGAAATTTAATTGGGTCAAGAAGCCTTCTGAGCGTCCCATTGATTTTTTTAAAATTAACTATGATGTAAATGAATGGGACGAGATACCAGTTCCGAGCAACTGGCAGATGCATGGTTATGGAATTCCGATTTATACTGATAGTAAATATCCCTATAGTATTAAGAGGAAAAAGATTCCTAGCATTGATCATGAATATAATCCTGTTGGTTCTTATCGAACAGAATTTACAATTCCAGAAGATTGGAACAATCGAGAAATATTCATTCATTTCGCAGGTGTAAAATCAGCATTTTATTTATGGGTGAATGGAAAAAAAGTTGGTTATAGTCAAGGCTCTATGACGCCTGCAGAATTTAATATTACTAGTTATATAAATCAAGCAAAAAATTTTCTTGCTGTAGAGGTTTACCGATGGTCTGATGGCAGTTATCTTGAAGATCAAGATATGTGGAGGTTTAGTGGAATTTTTCGGGATGTATTTCTATTTACTACTTCACAGATCCATATTCGTGATTTTTTTGTATTTTGCGATCTTGATGAGAACTACAAAGATGCCATATTGAAAGTTAGAGTTAAGATTCAGAATTATGGAAATAATCAATATAATAATTATGCTATAGAGTTTAAAGTTATTGATATAAATAATAATAGTTTTGGTGTAGATCCTCTAATCACGAGATCATTTAATCTAAAAAGTAATGAAGAAAATATCATAGAATTTGAGAAAAAGATTGATAATCCGCTGAAATGGTCTGTAGAAACACCTAATCTTTATAATATTATATTAGTCTTAAAAGACCCAAATAATGAAGTTTTAGAAGTAGAACAATGTAAATATGGATTTCGCAAAGTAGAAATTAAAGATAGTCAAATTTACGTTAATGGCGTTTCCATTATATTCAAAGGAGTCAATCGACATGAACATGATCCAGATCATGGAAGGTCAATTCCACTTTCGAGAATGGTTGAGGATATTAAAATTCTAAAACAAAATAATATAAACGCAATCAGAACGAGCCATTATCCAAACCATCCAAAGTGGTATGAATTATGTGATGAATATGGGATTTATGTTATTGACGAAGCTAATGTAGAATCCCATGGATTACGAAGAAAATTGCCTAAAAGTGATCCAAAGTGGACAAAATCAGTGATTGATAGAATGGTAAGGATGGTTGAAAGAGATAAGAATCATCCATGCATATTTATGTGGTCCTTAGGGAATGAAGCAGGATTTGGAAAAAATTTCATGAAAATGAAAGACGCTACTATTAAGATAGATAAATCAAGGCCAATTCATTATGAAGGAGATTTTAAAGTAAAAGTTTCTGATGTTTTTAGTACGATGTATACAACTTCAAAAGTGTTAGAAAGATTTGGAAAAACTAAGAAAGGTTTAATATTCAGTATTGTTCATCCTATTAGACCAAAACACTATAGAGAAAAGCCACATATCCTCTGTGAGTATGCTCATGCTATGGGAAATAGTTTGGGGAATTTTCAAGAATATATGGATATATTTGATCAATATAGTCACTGTTCTGGAGGTTTTATATGGGATTTTGTTGATCAAGGGCTACGTAAATTCTCTAAAGAAGGAGATATGTTTTGGGCTTATGGTGGTGATTACGGCGACAAACCAAATTCTGGCAATTTTTGTTTTAATGGTATTGTTTTACCTGATAGAAAACCTAATCCCTCTCTTTACGAAGTGAAAAAAGTCTATCAAAATATTAAGGTTTCCCCTGTAGATTTGATTAAAGCAACTGTTAGAATTCATAATAAGTACAATTTTTTGCAAACTGATTTTTTAAATATTAAATGGGAAATGACTGAAAATGGTATTATAATTCAGGATGGTTATATTTCACCTCTATTAATTAATCCTAGTCAAGCAAAAGAAATCAAAATTCCATATACAAAGCCAGAACTGAAACCAAATACAGAATATCATTTAATTATTAAGTTTTTGTTATTAAAGGATACAGTGTGGGCTCAAAAGGATTACATTATTGCTTGGGAGCAATTTCATATACCATTTGAAATTCCAAAATCTTTACCTTTTAAGAAGAAATCAAAACCGATATTAGATTTGAATGTCTCATCTCAATATTTCACAATTATAAGTAATAATCTCAAAGTAATTTTTAATAGGAAATCTGGTCTCCTTGAATCTTATGAATTAAATGGTAAAGAGATAATTTCTTCACCATTAATTCCAAATTTTTGGAGAGTTCCAATTGACAATGATATTAATGTTTTAAGACATATTCCAATACTTAAAAAGAAAGTATACAGATGGAGAGAGGCTTCTAAAAAGAGGAAGTTAATAAATATAGTCCCTAAACTATTATCTCCTCATGAAGTTTCTTTAAAAGTGTTATTTAAAATCCCACTTGGTAGATCATACCAAAAAATATTATACACTATTTACAGTACTGGTGAAATAGTGATTAGGAATACTTTCAGACCAAAAAAGGATTTGTTAAGGTTTGGTATGCAAATGTCAATACCAAAAGAATATAATAAAATGTCATGGTTTGGAAGAGGTCCCCATGAAACTATGTTTGACAGAAAAACTGGAGCACCAGTTGGTATATATTCTGGATTTATTGAAGATCTTATTCACAATTATGCTAAACCACAAGAAAATGGAAATAGGACAGATATAAGGTGGGTGACTTTTACAAATAACAATGACTCAGGAATATACATCGCAGATATTGGGGCTACTTATCTAAATGTTAGTGCCTGGCCATATACAATGGAAGATTTAGAAGAAGCAAGGCATATTAATGAATTACCAAAACGGGAAAATATAACTATAAATATTGACTACAAACAACAAGGAGTAGGGGGAGACCGAATAGGAGTATTAGATGTCCGTGAGGAATATAAGCTAAAAAAAAATAAACAGCTAAGTTATAGTTATTTATTTAAACCATTCACTAAAGAGAATGGAGATTTTAAATCATTTTATTTATCTCAATTTCGTACTATTTATTTGAAAGATCGGTTATAAAACTATATATTCAATAAAAACTAAATAAAAAACAGTTCTAATTTATAAAATTTAAAGTTGATAATAGTAAATGGCTCGTCCTTTATGGTTTGTAGCATTGTTAAAAAAAACCTTTCCAAATATCAAATTTATTGCAAAATTGACTAATTTCCCCATCTTAGGCAGGATTTTTGATTATTTACTCTTTAGAGGTGATGATATAATATATCTCCCTCAAGATAAAGTCATTGAGATTAATAAGGAAATGGGAGAATATAATGAATTAGTACTTCCATCTCAGGTACTGGAATACTTCATCAATAAGGCTAAACATCACTGGGTTATGAATTTCTGTATATGTAGATCAAGTATGGATTGTAAGGATTATCCTATTGATTTAGGCTGTTTATTCCTTGGAGATGCTGTATTAAATATTAATCCACAATTAGGAAGACTAGTTAATAAAGAAGAAGCATTAGATCATTTAAAAAAATGCCGGGATGCAGGGTTAGTACATATGATTGGCAGAAATAAATTAGACGCTCAATGGCTTGGAGTTAAACCAGGAGAGAAACTTTTGAGTATTTGTAATTGTGATCCTTGTTGTTGTTTATGGCGTGTATCTTCAATTTTAGCCACCAACATAGGATCAAAGATAAAAATAATGCCGGGAGTAAAAATCCAAGTGAATGATAAATGTATTGGATGTGGAACATGTATAAAAGTATGTTTTGTAAATGCTATAGATATAGTAAACAATAAAGCTTGTATTAGCAAAGATTGCAGAGGGTGTGGTCGATGTGTTGATATTTGTCCACAAAAAGCAATAGATTTAATAATTGAAAATGTTAATTACGTAAAAAAATCAATTGAAGAAATTGATAGTATTGTAGATGTGGTTTAATATTTTAATATTAAGTTGTTTTCTCCCAAAAAAAATTCTTGAGTTTTAAATTATCTACTCTTGTTCTTTCTTTTAATGCTGATACAGCTTGAATTGTTTCCTTAATGGAATGAAAAACGGGTATTCTTGCAAGTTCTAATGATTCTATTATCATAGAATACTTTGGAACATACGGAACAAAGCAAACAGTAGGTTTTTTTTTATAAGCTACAACATTAGCAATTCTTCTTCCTATCTGAAAGGAGATATTCGGAGGATACGGGAGTAAAAGAAGAATTACGCATTCAATTTTTTCTAGATCAGATAAATACCGAATTATATTCTCAATATCTGTATCTAATACAGATCCTGTTAAATCAATAGGATTATTAAAAGAAGCTATCTCTTTTGCGACTGGATTCATAAGATCTTTCAAATCTCTTTTTTCTTGTTGTGAAAATCGTACTGCGTTAAGTCCATACTTTTTTAACATGTCACTTGCTAATACCGCATGACCTCCAGAAACCGATACAATTGCTACA
>JAEOTV010000031.1 GCA_016839635.1 Promethearchaeota archaeon
GCTAAGAATTTGTATAAAGAGATTAAAAAAGAGAATGGTCCAATTCCTTTCATATTAATCAAAGTTGCGAATTTGCTAGGCATAGAATCAGAACTCGAAATGATTAAAAAAGAATAATCTCAATACTCTAATTTTATTTTGTTTTTATAATGTAATCGGCTCAAAGTAATGGATCTAATATTCTGTCTGCCATTATGAACCTTGGGTTATCTTCTTTTTCATAAACTAATTCAAGGTCTTTAAATTCGCTTTCACTTATTAATTCATCGTTATATAAAGTAAGTACAATTGCAAATTCAAAAAAGGTCTCAGTGAAATCTTTTGTTTTCTCTATTAGAATTATTTGATTTGGATAAATTTTAGCATTACCAGCATAATCTAATAATTTTTCAACTGTAGACGAATTATTAGATTTCACAAATATGATGAGATTAGCCCCTCTATAATAGATAGGCTTTAAAGAGTTAAATTGGCGACTCTGATTTAAAGCCCAAACTTGGGTTATTATCCTTATACCATATAGATTAAAGACTTTAGTATAAAATTTTACACCTATTATATTATTAGAATCTGTATCTGAAAATATTTCTTTAAAAGGGCATTCATCAACCTTATCTCGCAGATATTCATCAGCAGAACCATCAAAAACAATTTTAAGGATATTATCAAACATTTCATGACCCACCTTTTATGGATTCACAAATTTAGCAAATTTGCCTATTTATATCTTTTCCAAATATTAGTATAAAAATCAGAACATATAAATTTTACATTTCTGTCAGTTTCTCATATGACAAAAAAGAATTATGAATATCAATTTCTTCAGTTGGTATTAACGAGTCCTTAAATAAATTATTGTATCCTTAATTCATCATTTCTTATATAAAATATATTTCCAAAATTATTATCAAAACAAAAAAATTGTCATAATATTTTTAAACTACTTAATTCTGTGATGTCAGAATTAGTTAATTTAATACCTTTTTTTAAAAAAAACAATCATCATAAAATATTATATGTGACTATCCAAAAATATGTTAGAAACTCAATTTTGAGATTTTTAACCGTTTTCCTAAGGAACTCCTCAAATGTTTGCCTTGTTGGAAAGTTCTTTAATATTTCATATTCTCGTCCATCTTGTAGTTTTCTTATCTGAAAGGTATTTCCATCACTATCAATTCGACTTATTGGAATGCTACTTCTCTCCATATGACAATTGTCTATAAAGATAACAAGAGCACCAGGTTGAAGCCGAGAATGAAATACATTGATAAAGGCTTTCAATTTAGATAATAATATATGGGACCACCACGAAAATGCAAATCCAGCTGTAAAATTACCTCGAATTTTTTTCAAAGTATAGGAATCATCATGGATAAAAACTACTCTTTTTGATTTAATTAGCTTATTCCTTGCAATTTGAAGAACCTCATTATTTATGTCCGTCGCAGTAATAGAATTAGCAACGGAGGCAATAATATTAGTCCAATAACCAGTTCCACATGCTACTTCAAGCACTTGATGTCCATTAAGTAAATTCCTGAGTAAAATACGGATTTTTTTTAAATCATCTTGTCGCTCAGGTCTTTGATATGTCAAATCATATTCCTTCGCGCGATCGGCATAGTATTGTTGAATATCCTTCTCAATATCTCTAAACATTAAATTTCTCCAAATAAATAATATTAAAAATCATTTACCGTTAATATCAAAATTTTCTAACTATTTAAATACTTTTTAGAAATTTAAAATTTTTAATGCTCGAGCAGGTTATGTTATCCTAACAATCCAAATACGTGTTGAATAAAAGTAAATTATTAAATACTAAAAAAAATATATTTATTAAGCAATTCAAAGATCATGCTAGAAATTATCAAAAAGACTGAATAATTTTGAGGGTATTAATTCTCAGTCATTTTAATATTATTAAGGGACCTGTAAACGTTTTGAAAATTCCGGAAGACTTTGTCTTTAATGGCATTAAAAATATTCCTAAACATCTAAATTTAGATGAAAATGATTTCTTTATTTATGACTACGAAACTTATAAAACAGCTAATTTAAAATTTACAGTACCTAGTAAAATGAAGCGGATGGAATATGAAGAGCTTATGATTTCTGTGGTAATTATCAACGAACCGATATCTCCAAAAATTTTCCAATCGATTTTAAAAGAATTCAAAGAAGAACTTAAAAATATTAAGGATTTATATAAAACCCTCTATAAATCTTCTGAGGAATTTGCTACTGAACTTCTTGCAATAAAAAATATATTATCTAAATATTACCAATCTATAGAGGAAATAAAGGGGATTCAATTAAATATCGATTTAAATTACGATCTTCCTTGGGGAACGCATATCTGTTATTTTTACCAAAAAAAAGAAGATCTCATGGATATTCTCATACCCTATATCAAAAAAGGGTTAGAAGACAATCAATTTTGTGTCTGGGTTACTTCAGAAGATCTTGATGAGAAAGAAGCTAAAGAAAAATTAAAATCTGAAATAAAAAATTTTAATGAATTCTTAGAAAAAGGGCAAATAGAAATCTTTCCTTATACAGAATGGTACCTTAAAGACGGAGAATTCAACTTCCAAAGAGTTCTCGATGGATGGGCTCAAAAATATGACTATGCAATAGCCCGTGGTTTTGATGGTATCAGAGTAACTGGTAATACTGCATGGGTTGAAAAAAAGGACTGGAATGATTTTTCAGATTATGAGGAAGAAATAAATAATGTTGTAGGAAACTATCGGATGATTGTCTTATGTACTTATTCTACTGAAAAATGTGGTATTAATGAAATTTTAGGAGTTGTGAAAACCCATCAAGTAGCAACAATCAGAAAAGAAGGAAAATGGGAGATTCTTCAAAAGTATAATAGTTCGGTTATTAATTAAATTAAATTAAGAATTGTGGTAATAAAATAAGTAGATTTCCCTAGAAACTGGTTAAATAATCATATTTAGAGATTGATTTAATCATTGCATTCTACTTGCTTTATTACAAACTCAAAAATCTTTTGGCGAACAATCAGTATTATTGGTAGCAGCTCTACATTAACCAAGCTGAAGAAAATAGAGACGCTTTGTTATCCGCTGAAGAAATAAGATTTCTGGAAGAGAACTCTGAAATCCATAAGAAATTACGAGAATTGCAGGATATTTATAAAGGTAATACAAATTTAACCCCAATCACTTTTATAACCAGTACCACCCTTAGGCCATGTAAATATAATTGCGTCCTCAGGACAAACATACCAACAGGAAGCACATTCCATACACTTTTCTAAAGTTTTAATCCTTGCTCTTTTATCTACAATTTCAAAACATTCTGCTAGACACACATTTACACAATTACTACAACCTATGCATTTTGTTTCATTAATTTTTATAAAATCTCCTGTTCCTTTTATCCATTCCACACCCGGAAATTCTCTAAAAGTTCTTACCATTTTTCATTCATTCCTCTTTAATTTTGAAAGATAATGGGATTGGCATATTTAGTAAATTTAATTATTTTTGTGTTAAGGCGATTTGAAATTGGATTTAACAACTTCAAAATAATTGAATATAGAGGTTCAAAAATCGGAAGGATATTTTTCATTAAATTATTCAACGACTTTGAAAATGGGATAATAATTACAGAAAGTATTTTTTCCTTTTTTTTCAATGAATTTAAAAGAGAATCTATTACTCTTAAATACCGTAAGAATTTCTTTTCCATTCTTTTAAGCTTTTTAGAAGTTTTTGCTTCAACATTTTGTATTCTAGAGTAATCATAACTCTCATAAATCCAATTTTGAAAATACCTAAAAAACATTTTTATCCATTTGGATATAATTGTTGGATCATTCTTCACTTGGACAAGAAAAGCTTTGAAAAATGGTGTCATAAAATGGGTTAATGCGCCTAAACCCCACCCATTATGAATGTATTTTCTTAGCTTTTTAATATCGTGTTCCTTTTGGGCAATCCGCAAATTATATCTGTTTCTTCCAGAAATGGACCACTGAATAATTGGATGTTCTTTTATTTTTTTATCGTATTTCTCTAAATATAATTTTGAAGTATTATTGGCAGTTATTGCTTCAATTGCTACTTTTGCTGCTATTTCTGCGGAGAACCATGCCGCTGGAACTCCATCACATAATTCTGTGCTCTCAAGTCCTGCGGCATCTCCAATTAATATCATTCCATCTGTATGATTAGCCATATTACGTAGTTTCTTATTCAGACCTACATATATTTCAAAGCCATCCCACATCCTTGCTCTCAAGTTTACTCGAGGCGCTACTAGATTTTTCCACAAAGGTAATTTTTGAGTAATATTACTGTGATATTCTTTAAAGGCCTTATTTAAATTAGGTACAGCCCTTCCATTCATTCTTAAACATTGATCTTGCATAAAATGAAGACTATTCCGATAAGGCCACACCATCAAACCGTTTCCATACCCAAGTGGAGGAGCTATCTTTTGTTCATCCCATCCCCAACACATTTTCACAGAATAACCAAAAATCTTATCAATATCTTCTTTTGGCATAACATAATCATATGTGTCAGCCAAAGATATTGTCTCAGGAAGATATTTTTTTCTAATACCTGCTTTTATCGCTAATAATCCTTTCGAACCCTCACTGTCAATGACGACTTTGCATCGTATTCTCTCTCCTTTATCTGTTATAACCCCCTTAATGCTATCTTCCTCCTTTATCACATCGATCACTGTGGTAGATTTTTTCAATATCGCACCCGCATCAACTGCTTTTCTCACTTCCCATTCGCAAAAAGGCTTACAATATGTATTATACCCAAAAGCAAATATAGGTGAGAATGGCTTTGGAACTCTTAAAGAATCATCAATTTCGATATCTCCTTTCTCTATGTCTTTTATGATATAGTTTATTATCCCATCTGAGGGGCGTTCAATCGGGGGATTTCCATCTCTGATAAATTTTGGTCCAAATAAAAAACCATAAAACGGAATTGTTAGTCCAGAAATCACTTTGTCTCCTACATTCTCAGACCTCTCTATTATAAGTGTTCTCAATCCCGCTTCAGCACATATCAACGCCGCAACAGGTCCACCAAATCCTGCACCAACCACAATAACATCAAATTCTTGATCCATTTAATAACGCTTCCAATCTTGTGTATGTTACCTGTTCTTTATAGATTCATTTTTGCATTTAATATTAGACAGGTGGTTGTGCATCAGGGCGAGATTCTGTAGCTGGCTTTCCTTCTATTCCCCAATGACTTTTAGGAATTTCATGAACAATAACTTCTACAGCTCGAGCAGGGATACCCATATCAATAAACACATCCGTTATTCCCGAAATTATTTCTTTCACTTTCTCTTCTGAAATTCCTTTCCACATATTAACATGGACAACTGGCATATCTTTTTCCTCATATAATCTGTTTTAAAATATAGTAAATTAGAATATTATATAAGCTTATAAATAATAATAAAAAAACTTAACAAAGAATTTGCCGAAATTCCTTTAAAATGAATATTAAAATTGAATATTAAAATTTCTTAAAAGTCGTTAAAAAACCTTGCCCGTAATATATTAAAGAAAAAAAAAGAGTTTAATATTTAATCTTTGAGGAGCTTTTTTTAAGGAGGATTACTGAAGCTAAGCCGATTATACAGAAAATTATAAATACTTCATATCCAGGGATATCGGGAATTTTTTCCACTAATTCTACTAACAATGTTTTTACACTTTCATTATTACCTATTAAATCGGTTGAATAATA
>JAEOTV010000306.1 GCA_016839635.1 Promethearchaeota archaeon
AAAAAGAAACATAGATTCAAAGTCACCTCGGCTTTAAGTGTAATTTTGCCTGGTCGCCAATAAGGAGATTGATGAAGCAGCAAGGTGCTAGCATCGTAGCAAGAAACGCAGTAGATCTTTTAATTGACCATCTTGAAAAGACTGCTACTGGTTTGACTGAACAAGCTCGAGCTTTCACAATGCATGCAAATCGAAAAATTTCGTGCTCCTTTCGAGTCCGTCTTTCATAGATTACCAAAAACGATCTCCTATTGTCGATCAAGTATAAGTAAAGGAAAAAAACAGAATATCTTTAAATTTAATACTTATTTTTTTCTTTTTTTCTAAATTTTGTGTTAATGTTTTTTTTATTTCACATCTCAATTTTATCATATTCACTAAATCTGATTTAATTTTGTTCTTTAAATACTCCAATTTTAATTGGTTAGCAAAAAAAAATAAATAGATCTTGAAATGTCATTCGATTTAGAGAATCCTTACATAGACCCTGAATTTGATAATATGTTTCTTGGATGTTATGAAACTGAAGGAGTAAAAAAAATTACTGAACTTTCAAGGCAAGTTCGAACCTTACTAAATTTTAAGACAAATATTATACGGTATAGGTTTCGTTCTAATTCTAATAAACTCTTGAAGTCACAAGACATTAAATTCTACGAAAACAAAAAACAGTTCGAATCGTTAGCATTAAGGTTTATTAGACTCCTAAATAAGATTAAAGGAATCAGTATTAGGCCCCTAGAGGAAGAAATTCAAATCCTTTTTTGCAAAGTGACCATTAAAAAAGACCAGATATCCTTATCTCTTCTAAAAGAATTAGAAGTTTTAACATTTCAGCTATTTATGAAAATTCACTATTTTTCGGAATTAGCTCTTTATAATCACCCTCAATTTCTCAAGTCTTTGATTCAAATTGCTATAGAAGTATGTAAAACACGAAAAAACATGAATTATGCATTATCTGAATTCTTTGCTGAATTAGGAGTAAATTACCATAATTTAGAGGAAGAACTCACATCTATCGTTCCAGAAAATGGGATCAAGAGGGAAAAAAGGAAAAACAAGCAACTTAGTGAGGAGTTGATCTCATGAATGTGCATTCTCAAGCAAATCGAAAATCATTAGAAGAAGATCGAATTGCAATCTGTCCAAATTTTGGATGTGAAAAGCTAACTAGAGTTAAACCTCTTAAATTTGGATTTTTTGGATTTAAGAAATATCCAAAATGCAAAAAACATGCCACTCCTTTAGTTTATATAGATGAAAGGATTAGTGATTTTATTGATGCTGCGCTTTCATGTTTGTTTGATAAAGCAGGACTTCCTCCCGAAGAATTATTAACTCAAGTTAAAAATGAATTTAAAAAAGAAGTTCAATCGTTTATTTATAACTGGGTATACTCTATAAGTATTGGAAGGGGTGCTCCAATTATTTCTCGTTACATGGATTCTGTTTCTAATGCTTATCTAAAGAAATTGACTAAAAAGCAAATAAAAAGCTTAAATGGTGAAAAAACTTTGAAAACACACAATTTACACCAAGCGATAAGAGATGGAATGCAAGAAATAACTAATCAATATACAAGGCTCCTAAAACATCTTCGAGTTCATTCGGAAATTATAACAGATGTCCAAAAACTCACACAACTTTCTCATAATTTAAGGAACGCACTTCAAGCTTGGCAGAACCAAAAAATACCTGCTCTAGAAGAAGGGAAAAGTTTATCACTTTTTGAAACGAAAAACTATTATGACCGCATCCTTAATATGGGAACTTGCAGATGTCTCCTAGGACTTTCTCCTGAAGGAAGAAATTTCGGGAAAAATAGAATTTCTGCTTTTGATCGCTATTCTGTTTATTTTGACTTTTTCAAGGAAGGAATAACAAGGAAATTTACCAAATCTGACATCGAAAATTTACTTACTTCAGACCATACAGAGACTTCCGTCAATGTGATTACTAATGAACACGAGAATTATGGCACTTTATATCTTTTAACTGATAAGAGGACTAATAAAATTTATATTGGGCAAACAATACGAGATATTTTTATTAGATTTGCAGAACATTTATGTGTTCCATGTAATCAATATCTTAGAAAGGCGATAAAGTATTATATAGAAAAAAATATTGACTTAAGGATCATAAAAGTGAGTGAAAGCTTTGCAAGGACAGAAAATGATGAATTCACTATCGAATTAATTGGTTACGCATCGAATCAAGATGAATTAAATAAGAAGGAAATTGAAGAAATTAAGAGAAGAAAATCATGTGTTCTAGACCATTTTGCAATTAAAGATAACGAAATTATTCCACTCTATGGATATAATGTTACAAGAGGAGGAACTCACAGAGGTTTGGTATTAAACGAAAAAAAAGCAGCTATATTTAGTTTTATTCGAGAAGATGAGCTTAAAAACTTAATAAAGCGGGGTTTATTTATATCTGAGATAGCAAAGGAATATGGAGTACCAGATCAAATTATCTATTCTAAAATTCAAGAATTTTGGGCGAAATTCGGTATTTATTTAATTGATGATGCTAGGAATCATTTTGGTGGTAAAGAAACCTATAATTCTAGAGTTCGGCATTTTGCTTCAAGAACAAAATCTGAAATGGATACAATTGATCAAAAATCTTTAATAAAGTTTGAAAAACTAATAAAAGAAGGTTTTTCCACATCAGAAATTAAAATAGAAATGGATATTAATCATGCTACTTTATACGCTATGCTAAAAGCTATAGGATTCAATTCCTTCACAGGAGTTAGGGATGCATTTGGAGTAAATGATATTTATAATGAAAGGATGAATGAAAAAAGAATTAAGGTTGCACATAAAGGAGAAACTCATTCTCAATGGATTAGTGTAGATGAAAATTTATTTATCAAATTGATTCGCCAGCAACTTCATTATTCTGAAATCGCTGACCGACTTAAAATTGGAGAGAGAACATTATATGAAAAATCTTACGAGGTTTTAGGTATTGCTTTACCAGAAGCTAAAAGAATTTATCAGTTATATCCCAAAGTTGAAAAGATCTTGCTAGTTAAAAAGGAAATTAATGATTCTTTTTTTCTTGACTGGGTTAATGCCGGATTATCAGTCAAAGAAATAGACCAAGAAATGTTGAAACTATTAATTGGCTTAGGATATAGCAAGAAAGATATTGAATCTCTATTTAAATGGGATCACTTCCATGTAACCCGTTGGATACCTGAAACATTAGGTATGGATTTCTATCGGGCTAGAGATGAATATTGGTGGAAACCTCGAATTATTTGGTTATTTAATCAAGGTTATTCAGCAAGGCAAATGAGGGAAGTAAGTAAAGAATTGATTGGTGGATATGTTACCCACGATCTTATAACACGAATTTGGGCGGAAGAATATGTTAAATATGGAAGTAGTCTCAATAAACACATTTACAGTTTATATGGCCCAATAGAAGATTAATATATAGATTCTTAATCTTAAGAATATTAATGATAATTATCTAAAGGATTTTATTGATTAGATGGTTTATTATGAAGGACATACCTTTTTTAGAAGAGTTTGACAAACTAGATAAAGAAACAAAAGGATTAATCAAGAGATATGATGATAATATTTACGAGAATAAGATATCTAATGGAAAGGAGGATCTATTATATCAAATCTGTGAAAAATTAGATAGTCAGAAATCAGTATTGAAAGAATTTTTTCAAAAAGAAATATTTGTTTGTGGTTCTAGATTAATCATGGGTTTTTTTTATTCTGAGGATTTAATAAAAAAAAATATCCCCGATGATTTTTTATCATGGTATATATTCAGGGAAAGACAAGTAAAACATAATTTTTTATTACAAGCGAAATATTGTTGGATTATATTAAATCTTGATAAATCCAAACATGAGTATGCTAGGAAACTAATAAGATTCTGCAAATATCTTATTACTATATACTTAGGAAATGATTGGATTTCATCCCAAAACTTCCTTACTAACAAATTAATTATAGAATGTGTAAAAATAGCGCAAAAATGTGTTCATTACTTTCGGGATAGAACTGCGAATCAAAATCTTTTAAAATTCTCTTTTCTGCTATTAAAACATATGTTGAATTACCAAAATCTTTATATTTTTCATGAGGTTAGTGATATCCTTATTGAAGATATAAAATATTATGATATTAAGTACAAGAATGAATTAGTTTCTATTTTAGCCGATTTATATAAAAAAGACTCGAGAGATATCAAGTATTATGATAGAACTGAAAATGTTTTAAATAAATTGATTGAAATTTTTAAAGCTGATACTGTGTTAATTAAATTATTAAAAGATCGAATCGCCAAGCTCTATTTTAATTTAGCTAAATCCACTAATGGTTTACAGTCCTATTTTTTTGCCCAAACTGCTGCTGAGAAATATCAAGAAATCGGAGCTCATAAAAAAAAAGAAAGAGCTTTGAAGTTTATGGCAAAGATCGATCCAACAGCTCATATGACTAAATTAAGCTTCACTTTTGATCTTTCAGAATTAACTCAAGAGATAAATGAATTAACAAAAGAGTTTTTAAAAGGAAATAAAACATTAGAGAAGATTTCTGAGTTTATTGGCATTCCCTCAATCTATTCAATCGTTAATGCTAAAAAAGATCAATCCTCTATCACCGATCTTTTCCAAACAACTATATTTTCATCAGGTTCTTCAACTCGATTAAGTGCAGCCGATATTGAAAGCGGAAAGAAAAAGATATTTGACTACTATCAAGTATTTTTAAATTCGTATCTGCTCGTAAAAAATCAATTTTACAATTCATTAATAGAGCAAAAAATTTTCACTATAGACAATTTAACTATTTTTTTTGAGAATCATAATATAGATGAAGATCTATTGTTATTCTTAAATGAAGGATTGAAGTATTTCATTTCAAAGCAAATCCATGCAGCTCTATTTATTCTAATACCTCAAATTGAAAGGATTGTAAAAAAGATTGCTGAAGAAAAAGCTGGAATATCTATTAAAAAAATAGTACGAGAAGGAGAACAGGATAAAACATTAGGAGATTACTTTATAGACGATAAATTTATCTTAATCTTAGGCCAAGATTTAAACTTTTATTGTCTTTGGTTCCTAGCTGATAAAACGGGTTTCAACCTGCGAAATAAAGTAGCACATGGTTTATTGAAATATTCTGAAGTTCAAAATCATCTGTTAATAGGTTTAATAGAAATAATTTTTTTATTAATTTCGATATTTTGAAACACTAATATTTTTATATTCTTTGCTTTTCCATAAAGACACACTCTATGCTTTTCTCACTTATCTAAGTTCTTAGATAGTCATTTATTTATATGTGTGTACTTAATAATTTATTAAATATAGCCTAGGTGATCACATATTACTATAGAAGAAATCAAACGGATGGCTAAGTTTTGTAATGATAATTACCTAACAGATTGTATTAGTAATAAAGAGGATTGTTGTTGCAAAGTTCTCTACGACAACAGAATTCCCTTCTGCGATTTTCCTGCTAAATGTGCTCGCCTATTGATAAATAAGGAAAAAGAAGCACTCGAGGAGCTTGTTAACATTATTTGCGAAGAGAGAAAAAGTGAAGCGATATATTGGAATTTTGTGAAAAAAGATCAGGAATAAACAGAAAGAAAATCACTAAGAACGATCTCTTGCTTTCAATAAAATACAAATAGAGAAACATTCTTGGTTAGAGCTCTAATCTTATTATTTTCTTTTTTTTCTAATTTTTGTGTAATGTTTTTTAAACTCTATCTCAATTTTCTCATATTTGCTAGATCTGATTTATATCTGTTCTTTAAATACACCAATTTTAATCCAGTAGTAAAAAACTACATAGATATTGAAATGTCATTCGATTTAGAGAATCCTTACCTAGATCCTGAATTTGATAATACATTTCTTGGATGATATGAAACTGAGGGATTAGGAAAAATTACTGAACTTTCACGCCAAGTTCGATCCTTACTAAATTTTACGACTAATATTATACAATATAAGTAATTCTTTAAATTACTTCATAAAATAATAGTTATTAATTTAATTCATGATAAGTGTTTTATATCGTGTTATAATAAAAAAAACATTGAAGATTTAAACCAAAAGATAAAAAGTGGTTTTGTAATGGTTGAAACAGAGAATATCCTTTTTATAAATAATTATTTGTTGAGAAACCAAATCTATAAAAAAGTTACATTAATTCAATTAAAAAAATTCTATTCCATTATATTTAGAATCTTCTTTAAAAATTGTCTTAGTGCTAAAATCTAATGCAAAATAATAATTATTCATAAATACAAATTTATGTATCTCATCTTGTATATTTTTTGTAAATCTTTTTTCTGTCCTCCATAAAAGAGCATTTTTCCAATTTCTTAACCATTGATATTCTTTTTTTATATTTGATAATAACTGTTGAACCTGCATCTCTCGAAATTCAATAGATTTAAATTTATGATTCAATTCTTTGAGTAGATTCTTATATGGTTTTATATTTTTGTTAAATGGTTTATCATTTCCATTTAGGCGCATATTTAAATATTTTGTATGTTCAGGAATATCAGTAAATAGCATAGAAACTTTAGTCATTCTTTTCATTACTCCAAATTTTATATAATAATTCAATTTTTCTAGACTTCTTTTTACATCAATTCCTAAAGCCTCTGGGGATGGCATTGGAATGCAATTTTTACCCGTCTTTGAAGAATCTTTATCTTTATAGCACTTTCTACATTTTGATAAGAAAAATCCACCAGCAAATATGTCTACTGAATTAAAACCCCATGAATTAAAAATCGACTTAATTTTTTTGTAAAAATCTGATTGAACCCACCTTCTAACAAAAACTCTTTTATTAAATAAGTATTTTTCATTATAATCTTCGGGGTTATTGATAAAATGTGTTAATTCCGAAAAATCATATGTCTTTACGAAAATAATCGTTAAATTTTTATTTTTAATAGAATTTTGATATTTTAGACTATAAGGGGGGCAGTAACATCGTGTATTGTAATTGGGACATTTCATTCTACAACAATATGGAATTCTATTGTCAAATACTAAGTCATCTGGGGAAATAAAAAAAGTAGTCATTTCTTTTATGAATGGATTTTCAAACAAATTTTGAATTTTCTTAGATTCTAAAGAATTAATTCCAATTTTATAAATTTTTTTAGTTTGATATTCAATCATGAATCTCTATCTTTCGGTTCTATTTAAATAGAAAAAAAGATGTGTATTATGTAGATAAGAATCTAACTTAATTATTAAAAAGTTATCAAATAATTAAAAAAAAATGAAAGAATCATTTATTGCTAGTTTCCCATATTACAGCCAACCTGTATTTCCGACTGATTGCAAATTTAGTTTTAATTCAGATATATTCTTAAGAGATATGCTAGTATGTTTTTCAAACAAACAAAACCATTATGAATACCCCAAATTCCAAGACTTTTCATATGATATTGGTTGTATGGGAAGAAATTTACCTAAAATAATAAAGGAATTTTTAGATGGAAAAGAAGTTTACATACTTTTTAGAACAACCCAATATGATTTTTCAAATAAGAAGACCTATATTTCTGGTTATTATAAAATTTCAAAAGCTTTTAGATTAAAAACTTATATTCTTGGAAAAGAAAAACCCTTCTTTGGAATATTTTCTAACGAAAATGTTTTTTTAAATAAATTAGACGCCAATAGCTGGAAATGTAAACAGAATCGAGGAGCTATCTATTCTACCAATGATAAATATACCGAATATTTCCACCAACAAATAGAGTATTATAAAAAATTCTTAAAAACATCTAAAAATAAAAAATTAATATATCAAAATAAGACAATTGAATGGACGAAAAGACTTAAACAAGATTCTTTTAGAAAAGAAATTCTAGATTTTTGTCCTATTAAGTGTTTATGTGATAATTGTTTTCTAAAAAATAAGATATTGAATTATAAAAAGAAATGGGGATATAAATTTCATTTAAATTATTTATATGATTCTAAGGTTTATTTAACAGATATTGTTGAGAAATTAAAACGAGAAAAAATTGAATATATTACAAAAAGTGATGATTTTGTGGAAATGCAAAAAATGTGAATATATTGTATCAGGAAAAGGAGCATCTATTCATGCAACTAACGGTTATTGTCCAAAATGCAAAAAGGCACATCTTCTAGAGAGGTATGACCCATTAAATGAAGAAGGACCAGAGCCTCCAATTTAAAGAATTAAGCGTAGAGTTGACACATCGATGTGTTATGAATTGTATTTTTTGCAGTAGTTTAGCTTCAGAGGAACCGATAATAATAGAAGAAATAGAATACAATCGATTAAAAAATATTATTGAAGAGTGTAAAGAGAAGTATAATATTAAAAAAATATCTTTATCTGGTGGAGAACCATTATTATATCCACACTTTCATAAATTATTAAAATTTATACTAAAAAGTGAATTAGATTGTTTAATATATACGACGGGAGTCATACTTGATAAAAATAATCTTATAGAGTGGTCAGATTCACTAATTAATAATTTAATAAGTTTGAAACAAGAATACACGAATGACATACAAGTTATTTTTGATATTCAAGCTCCAGATAAAGTAAATTATGAAAAAATAACAAGAGTTGAAAATTCATTTTCATTACTAGTTAAAACGTTAAATAAATTGAAAGGTATTAAAGCTATTAGAAAATCTTGTCATTTTGTACCATTTAAATTAAATTGGAATTTAATTGAAGAGACTATAGATTTTTGTTTGAGTTATAATCTTGAAAATGTAAAGATCTTAAGATTTGTCGAACAAGGGAGAGCTTCCGATTTTGTAAAATTAGAACTTAATTTAGAAGAGTTCTATAATCTGCAAAGAATTTTAAAACATTTAAAAGAAAAATATAAAGAAAAATTAGTATTAGGACACCCAATTGATTTTCTATTTTTAATAGATCCTTCTTATAAAGTAAGACCATGCAGAGGAGGTTCAGATGCTCCAATAATTTTACCTAATGGTAATGTATATCCATGCCCTGCTTGGAAAAACATACAAGATTTGTGTGCTGGCAATATTTACAAACAAAGATTTCAAAAAATATGGGAAAGTGAATATTTTGAGTTTTTTAGAAATTTTATTTCAAAAGATTTTGAACATATAATTGGTTTATGCCAAGAGTGCAAATTTTTAAAGTCTTGTAAGGGAAAATGTGTAGCTCAACGAATATTGAAATATCATAGTATTCCGAAATTACCCGAATGTTTAAATATTGGTCCAGATCCCTTATGTTTACAATTATTTAAAAATAGTTAATTTATATCAATCTAAAAATGCCAAATTACCTTAAAATAAAGTGTGAAAATTATCTAAAATTTAGAGATCTAACATTATTTTCCATCAGAACCAATTATCCTGAATTAGATTTCTCTAATTATTTATTTGATGGAAATATCATTTCAAAAAGGATATACAGGAATTTTCTTTACGATTCAAAATACTTCATAGATGAATATAACAAATTAAAAAAAGAAAATTCTTATGATTGGGATATATTTGATAAAATTCTTAAATATCATAAGAGAAAGTACAGAAGGGCAAAAAAAAATGTTATAATTGGACGTATTGGAGAATCACTAAATAAATCAATTTTTGGAAGACCAACAAAAAAATCCATAATTATTTACAAGAAGATGACTTCAAACATTTTTGAATCAGGAATTGATTTTATATGCATTAAGTATAATAGAATACTGAAAAAATTTGAATATTTTTTTTTTGAGGTAAAGGCCACTCAAAATAATTATAAAAGCTGTGAATTCAAGATAAAAAATTGGTATACCCTTGATAATTTTACAACTAAATTTTTATTTGAGTTAGAATCTATAAAAGAAAAAGTGTTTAAAAGTATAAATATATCAAGTAAAGAAAAGTCTCTAATTACCAAAGATTTAAGAACATTAGCTGAAAATTTAATAAACAAAATTAAACCATCAAGTCAATTCTTATTTTGTTCTAGTGTATATTGTGAAGTTTTCGATGATAAATCAAGAAATTTAGATAGAGATATTTTTTTGAATAATGGTTTTAATTATATCTTTGTTATAAACAACTTTTATAAAATAATAAGAGAGGTGTATAAATGTCTGGAGATAATAATTTAAAAAAGCTAAATATCTTAATTAATGATTTATTAAAAAATGAGGATTTTAAGTTTTTTGATTTATCAATGGAAAAAATAAGTGAGATTTTAAAATATCTTCAGTATTTATTAATAGAGATTAGATTTGATAATAATAGAAAAAAAATTGATCTAAATAAATCTAAAAGTGTCAAAGAATTTAGCGATAAATTAATACTTTTAGAAAATTATGTTTATTCTGCTTGGAAGTTATCTGCAAATAATGGAGAATCCGTTTTTTTCTATTTTTATTCAATAATTGCAAGCTTATTCGACTATGTTGGGAGTATTTTATCAGATAAAGAATTTAAAATTAAAGCTGCGGTATTATATTGTATATCTGAGTATGAATCTAACTCAACAATTATTATAAATAACCTTCTTGAAAAGGATGAAGATTTCAATAGATTAATTAATTTTGATTATAAAACTAATAATTTTGAAATAATATCAGAATTGGATTTAATTATATTTTTAAATATATTATTTTTTTCAAGAAAATTCAAATCCATGCAAAAAATGCTAAAACGAAACCAACTATATTTTATTGAACTTAAAGATTTTAGCGATTGGATATCGTTTTTTAACTCGATTCTTCATTTTATTAATACAGGTAAAAATGGAGAAAATGTTCATTTACAATTTTCGAAAATACTTAAAAATATAATAAAATATGAAAATCCAATCCTGATTTGGCTCATAAATCGTCTTGAAATTCATCTAAAATATTTTTTTCAAAACTCTATCTGGATCATACCTAATAAATTAAAGAATATATCTGACGAATTTATTAAAATATTAGCTAATGACGACATCTATGAATTATGGAAATCTCAAAGAAATTGTATAGATTCAATATCTAGATTTGGCATTAATAATATTTTTCTTATGCCAACCTCATCAGGTAAGACTTTGATAGCAGAGTTACAGACAATCTATCATATTAAAAATAAGGGAAGAAAGGTGTTATATATTTGCCCAACAAATACATTGGTGTATCAAATTTATTATGAGCATTATTTAAGATTTATCAAAATGGGAATTAATTCCTTAAGATTGACAGGTTCTTATGATCAAACATATATTATTGATGATTTTCTGATTGAGAAATCCTCGTTTATAATTATGACACCAGAAAAATTTGATTATGTATGGCGAAATAGACCTGAATTTTTAGAGTATTTTAGTCTGATAATTTTTGATGAGTTTCAACTTATTGAGGATTTTAAAAGAGGTCTAAAATATGAATTATTAATCTCTAGAGTTAAACAAGAAATCAATAAAAGAGATTTAGATATCAATCTTACTTTTCTTTCAGCATGCATTCCTCATAGTGCGATTTCTCCTATTTTAAACTGGTTGGGATCAGAAAAATCATTTGAAATAAATATCAAATGGAAACCGACACGTAATATTGAAGGAATTATTACCGAAGATTTAAAAAATAAAAGTAAACATAGTATAGTATTTCCTAACTTGAATCGCTCTATAAAAGACATTTTTCCAATGAAGAACTTAAAGACTGTTGATGACATTTTAATCTTTTTTATTAAATATGTCTTAGATTTTCAACCAATTATGATTTTTTATGAAAATAAACCAGGATGCGAGAGGATTATTAAAAAAATTTATGACATAAGAAAATCCCTAAATCTAAGTAAACATACTGACCCTTTTTTTAAACTACAGTTGGATATCTTAAGAAGTGAATTAGGGCATGATTCAAAATTACTCAAATACATTGAATATGGTCTAGCATTTCATCATTCAGGATTACCTAAAAGTATCAGGGATATAGTTCAAATATTAATAAAAAAAAGTTATATTCGAATTTTTGCTTGTACAACTACCTTTGCTGAAGGAGTTAATTTTCCCGTACAATTAATTATGTTCCATTCTCTGAATTTATTTGATGAGGATGTCCAACAACCGCATTTAATGTCATTTCGATTATATGAAAACATAGTTGGTCGAGCTGGTAGAGCATTGAAATATAGCGAAGGAATGATCTTAATTCCTAATAAAGATGCTATAGCTTTTAACTATATTAACCAGACATTAAATCCACTGAAAAGTGTACTAAATAGTTTAGAGAGTGAACTACTGGAAACTGACTTCGAGAAACTTCTTCATAATAATTTAATTTCAGATATACAAGTCGATTTGTTAACTACTGAAAATATTAATGAATTAAATCCTGAGGATTATTTCAGAAATACCTTTTTTTTTAATGAAAAACAACTTATACCAAAAAAAATTGTAAAACATTTGAAGAAACAGAAAGAATACATTAAGAATTTTAAATATCCAACAAAAAGTAAACCAATTTTTAATGGTAGTGGGCTCAATCTTTTATTTTGTAAAGAATTATATGATTTTATTATTATAAATAGATATTCATCAAAAATCAATAAGTATGATATTAATCAATTTTTACATTCTAATGAATTTGAAGAAATTAATAGATGGATTTATACACACCATCCTGATTTTTCAAAATTGAATGAAGATTATTTTGAAATTATAAATATTTGGATAAATCGAACTACTTTAAATTATAAAGAGCTATACGATTATTGTAAATACAATGATAATTTGTTCTTTAAAATAATAAGCGTCTTAAATGGAAAAATAAGATATATTTTCCCTTGGATTTGGTCATTAATAATGAATATATTAATAATTCAAAACTCTGAACTTAAAAGATTCAAGCTGTTGCCATCTTATATAAAATATGGCTTAAATTCAGAAAAAAAATTTATTAATTATATATATGAAAGTTTAAAAGATATAGTGATTGAAGAGACTCCAATATCCAAGGAGTTAATCACAAATTTAGTAAAAAATAATAATTAAATTCTATTTTTTAATATCTATTAACTAAAGCCTTTTTTGTTTAAATTAAGCAATAAATTTAGAGAAGTATTGAGAATAATGATTTAGAAAGATAAGACTAAAATAATTTTTTGTTATGGTTCTCTTATGAGTTCTAATGGATTATTTAAAGATAAGTCAGAGATTCTGGAACGAATAAATATTGGATGCTTTCAGAGCTCAAATTAAAGGTCAGTGAGGTTTTGCAAAACCCTCAATAAAAAATAATGATTAGCATTAATATCTATTTCTAAATTCTTTCCATGTCTTCATAAGCTCTTTTAGCAAGAGGATATTTTATTCTTTTCTTGCTTTTCTTCTAATCTAGTTGGTCTATGCTGAATTAATTTTTTGAGAGGCTTAAATAAAAAAATTATGAAGAAATTGCTACAATTACTACTATTAGATCATTTACTTTATTATTGAAAAGTGTATAGATAGTATGAATTTAATCGAAATCTAGATCATGTCGAATCATCGGATTTTTATCCATGCATTCAACTCCAAATTGACATAGCTCACAGCCCACAGGATAATTTTGCGCTTTGTATTTCCAATTAATTCGACGACTGTATGTTTTAAGAATTGGTTTAAGGCGTGGTACCATCTCTCTTGCGACTTTATTGCGATATTTATTGCATTTTGTTTTATTATAACCTTTTTCAGTAATCGCATTAGCAGGACAATTTTTGGCACATTCTCTACAAGTAGCTTTAGCATAATATAAACAATTTG
>JAEOTV010000307.1 GCA_016839635.1 Promethearchaeota archaeon
GGTTCTTTTTTAGATATTGTGTCAAAGATCAGTTTAGCGATATCACGTTCCTCAGCGATACCATAGTGTTGGTAAAATTCCTCACTATGTTTAAGTATTATATGAATAAATTCTCTAGCCGAAGTACATCAATGATTGGCGTATTGAAAACATCTGGAAAAAAGAAGTTGAGCAATTAAAAAAAAGATTTATTCAAAATTAAATTGATCCGAATTATACTCTCCCAAAATGTGCTTACTTCAAAAAAATGCATAATCCTTTAAATTTTTCTTTTCAGATGGGTGAGACAATTTGTGTTTAAAGAAAAAAATAATAACTCTAAAATGGAATCTAAATAGGATCAGAGGTTTTAATCACCTATAAAAGGCAACACAAATAATTAAAATTTTATATGAAAGTAGTATAAATTTTTAATTTTGTGGTTTTAAACGCTTCATAAAAACAACACAAATAATTAAAAGTCTATTTATCTTTTTGTTAATCAATTACCTTATTATTGATTTTATAGTCAATTGGATAAATAAGTCAACCTCTCAACTCACGTAGGTTTGCTAAAATAAAGTATTTAGATAATTAAAACCACGAGGAAGAAAAAATGGTCCTAAATAAAGAAGCAATTACAAAATTGGCATTCAAGATATATAAAGAAAATCAACCTCTCGATAAATCTATTTGGAGACTTGCTGAATTATGTGTCACAATAAATAGGAACGTTAAAAATGGATATGACATTAAACCATTGGAAACAGATAATTTAATTCTTTTAATAAGAGAAGACGTTGATGGACAATTATTTAAACCATCTGAAAATGAAATTAGAGAGGTTGCGGAAATTATTTATAATGAAAATCCATCAAAAAGTCAACTTGATTGGTACATCGCTGAAAAACAGCTTCTTTTAGAAGAATTAAAGAAAATCATTGATAATAATAGATAGTGACAGTTTTTAGTATATAAAAATTTTAATCCTTCCCTTTAATAGAATTATTTAGTTTGATAAACCTTAATGGATAAGTGAGATATTTTTGAAGTTATGCTAACAATGTCAGAAAAAAAAATCCATAATGTTTGCATAGTCGGTGCTGGACCGGCAGGATCAACATGTGCATATTATTTAGCGCAAAATGGAATAACCCCATTAGTACTTGAAAAAAAAGAATTTCCTAGAGACAAAATATGTGGCGATGCGTTTCCTCAGCGTGCTCAAATTCATCTTGATAGGATGGGAATTCTACAAAAATTAATTGATGAGAAGAAGGGTCGATGGACAGCTCAAGGAGGATTAGTTAGTCCGAGGGGAATTGTATATACTGGAGATTCATATGCGGAAACAAAATCACATTTAGTAATAGCCGTCAAAAGAAAAATAATAGATGAAATGCTTATTAAAAAGGCGGTTGAAGCGGGTTCAATCTTAGTAGAGAATTGTTCAGTTAAGGAAGTAACTTTTAATGAAAACAAGGGATATTGGACTCTTCATCCTAAAAACGGAGAAAACCAACCTTATTATGCAAAAATCCTAATTCTCGCTGATGGTGCTTCTTCTAGTATTGCTCAATTGTTAGGAATTGTAAAAGAGTCACCACAGGCAGTGTGTAGTCGAGCTTATGTGAGAGCAGGAACTTACAAGTTTGACCAAGATGGAATATGTGTTATTCCAATGAATCTTGTTCCTGGATACTGCGCACTTTTAAAAGAAGCAGATGATGATCTTGTATTTTGTTGTTATATTATTCCTTTTGGGAAAACTCGTACTGAAAATTTGTATAAAATGCATCATGATTTAATTGAAAATAATCCTTACATAACTGAAGCTTTAGGTCCTAATGCTGAACTTGAAGAGATGAAAGCAGCACCCATTCGTTTTGGTGGAACATCACAGAGCTATGACAATCACTTACTCATTGTTGGGGATGCTGCGGGGATGATAGATCCTCTAACTGGAGAAGGATTACAATATGCAATGGATGCTGCCGAAATCGCAGCTAATATAATTGTTAAAGCATTTCGAAAGAATAAATTTTCAAAAAAATTTCTTAGCAAATATCAAAGAAAATGGATGAAAAGTTTTGGGAAAGACTTTAAGTGGTCTACTCGGATGGCTCGTTTCTGTGCAAAGCATCCCATATTTTTTGATGCTTTTGCTTCGCTCAGCCAAAAAAAGGGAGATAAATTCATGGTTGAATGGGGGAAAATCATGACAGGTTCAAAGAAAAAACTTAATTTCTTCCTTCCAAAGCTAGCTTTCCCTTTAATTTTTGAAACCATAAGATTGAAACGCAAGTTCAAGAAAGAGAAAATAAATTAATTATAGACAATTTAACTTATTCTGCTAATTTTTCTTTAATTTGCTCTACAAGTTTTTCAGATTCTTTAGAGTCATATATAAATTCAATATCATTTGGTGATGTAATTCCAACTCCAAGTTCCACTGCTCTTCTTATTTGGTCTTGATCAAAAATAGAGCCTTTAGAGACTTCAGGGGTTGTACCTAGAATACGTAAAATCGCAACTGCAACTGCATCAATAGCTACTTTATCAGTACCCGCAATAAAGACATTTGCTTCTTTTCGGGTACCTTCCATTGGTCCACCATCTACAAAAGCAATAAGGCCATCCATTATAATTAAGTCAGGTTTATATACAGAATTAATTTCTGCAATCATTTTTCTTTGATGCTTTGAGGAGTGTAATTCACTCATATTTTTTTTATTTACTAATCCTACTGCATTCTTTAGAGATAAAGTAAAATGGCCTCCATACATGTGAGTCTTTAAACAACAAGTTTCAATAATACACTCTGCTTCATCATATATTTTGGCAAAAAGAAATCCATTCTTCCAATGACAGCCTTCTGGATTTTTGAAGATATATTCTTCATTTGATACATCAGTTAAATCAACAATCTTGAAATCTAATTCTTTTGCTAATTTATATAATCCCTTTTTTTCAAAGGTTTCAGCGGTTTCAGCCGGACCACTTCGTTCTGCAACTGTGATAATTTTTGCACCCATTTTTTTTAACTTAATTATACATTGCTTTACAGTTTCCATTGAGCTAGATGCTGGAAAAGGATCAGCTGTATTGAAATTTGGTTTAAAAACCATGTTTTTATCTTTTACTGGATTAATACCTAATAACTCTAAAGACTTATTAACACCGTAAACACGATCTTCAGTTGAAATTACTGCTATTTTAGTCATATTTTACACCTTTAATTAGTTAAAAAATTGTATATATAAAATTAAAATTTGTCTGTTTAAAATTATAATAATGTTTTAGGCATCTTTGTCCTTTTTATATAATTCTTGACTTAAGAGTAGGGAATAAAATATTAAAGAAGGAATAGTGGGTATTATAATAAATCTTATAATAATTATTTATAATAGACATCAACATAATTTTATATTGGTATTTATGCCACCTCCAAAAAAGAAAAAACTAACCGATAAGGAACAAACTTCACTGTTTTCATTTGCTGATAAGAAAGAAAAGAAAAAAGGAACTTCTCCAGAAACAACTAAAGAGCCTAAAATTGAAAAGGATACGGAAGAAAAAGGAAAAGAAGAAACACAAACTAAAATAGAGGAAAGTAAAAAAGAAGGACCTTCAAAATTATATTTTAAGGGAAATGATGATCCATTTGGGTTGAAAGCAGGAAAAATAAAATTAGGTAAGGTTTTACGGGAGAATGTATCTTCAAAATATATTCGATCCCTTATTGAAAATGTTGAAATTGTTGAAGATATGAAACGAGGGTTATTGCTTGATGTGGATTATGATGGTGGTCAAAACAAAGCATATTGTAAATTTTACGATATAGATTCTGATGATATTAAGATTTGGATCGATACTACTGACCATGAGCCTTATTGTTTAAGTAAAGAACCAATTTCAGAATTAGAAAAACTAAATTACACTGAAAGCACAGGTCAGAAGAAAAAACTGACTGATTATGAAGGATTTAAACGATTTGAGGAAATAAAGCGTTTTGATTTGTTGAGTGATCAAGAAATCCAAATGACCAAGATTTATGGTAAAACGCCTACGAATATTGGAGGTTCTGGATTAAATTTACGTAATATTTTAAGTAATAATGAAAAAAAAGCTTGGGAAGCGGATATTCGGTACCATCTTAACTATATATTTGATAGACAATTAATACCCGGATTGATTTATAGTATAAGAGGTGGTACGCTAGAAAAATTAAAATTCGAGAAAATAGATGAAAATTCAAAAAAAATGGCAAATGAACTTCGAGAGTTATTTAAAGGTGAAACAGCAGAAATTCAAGAGTTCTCTGAGGAATTTTTAGATATCTTCATAACCCCAATCCCGGATGTTAAACGAATGGCTATGGATATTGAGGTTATGGTTGGTAAAAGAGACTATAAAATCCCTGATCCACGTCTAGCTAGACAAGAGGTTATTAGCATATCATTTGTAGCTACAGATGGATTAAAAATAGTCTATATGCTTGAAAGAGAAGGATATACGTTTGAGAAATTGCATAAGGATTTCCCTTCAGATGGTAAAGTAATTTTCTTCAAATCTGAAAAAGATTTATTAACAGAGACTTTTCGGCTAATGTGGGAATATCCTGTAGTAATTACTTTTAATGGAGATAATTTTGATTTGAATTATTTATTCCATAGAGCGGAGAAATTAAAAATTGAAAGAGATTTAAACCCTATTCATGTAAAACGAGGTTTTGGAATTTTATCTAAAGCTGAATGCGATTTACGTAGAGGAATCCATATTGATGTTTTTAATCTTTTTTTCAATAGAAGTATTTCTGGCTACGCATTTGGGGGTGCTTATGAGAGTGCATCTCTGAACGCTATTAGTGCTGCTTTATTAGGGGAAGAAAAATATCAGCATGAGGAGATAATTCATGAAATGGAATATGATATTCTTTCATGGTACAACCTTAAAGATTCAATCCTAACCTTAGATTTAACTAAATTTAACAATTCTTTAGTTTGGAATTTAATAATACTTTTATGCAGAATAACAAAAATGCCTATTCATGATATGGTCCGTAGGCAAATTTCAACTTGGATTCAAAACATCTTTTATTTTGAACACCGTAGAAAAGAAGCTCTTATACCTCGGCGATCTGAAATAAAGGAGCTTAAACCAGGAGGGATTCTGTCATCCAAATTTGATGATGAGAAGTTTTTAGGAGCTTATGTTGTACAGCCTGTTCCAGGGATCCATTTTGATGTAGTTGTTATGGATTTTGCTAGCCTATATCCTTCTATTATAAAAGAATATAATTTATCTTATGAGACTGTATTGTGTCCTCATAAGGATGATGAAGATAATCTTGTAAAAGGTACTCCTTATCATATATGTACTCACAAAATGGGGATCTTTGCATATGTTGTAGGTTTTTTCAGAGATATAAGAGTTAAATACTTTAAGCCAAAATCAAGTGATAAAAATTTAACAAAAAAACAACGCAGTTATTATTTAACAATTCAGCAAGCCCTTAAAGTGTTTATTAATGGTTCATATGGTGTTTTTGGATCTCAGAACTTTCCATTATTTTGTCTACCCGTAGCAGAAAGCACTACAGGGATAGGACAATATTCTATTAAACAAACAATAAATAAGGCAGAGGAAATAGGAGTAGAAGTTTTATATGGGGATACTGATTCCGTGTTTCTTAAAAATCCTTCAAAAGAACAAATGAAAGATATATCTGAATGGAGTAAAAAAGAACTTGATCTTGATTTAGAGGAGGAAAAAACTTATCAATTTTTAGCACTCTCAGAGAGAAAAAAGAATTATGTTGGTATTTATAAAGATACCAAACATACAGATATAAAGGGTTTAGTAGCTAAAAAGAAAAATACACCTGAGTTCATCAGAACTGTATTTAGTGAAATGATTGATATTTTGAAAAATATCACAAATAATGATGAATTTTTGAAAGCTAAAGATAAAATAATTGAAATTGTTAGAGATAATCTTAAAAAAATAGGAAAACCAAATATATTTACCTTAGAAGATTATGCTATCAATATTAGTCTGCAGAAAGATATGAAAAGCTATACAAAAGTTGTACCTCAGCATGTTCGAGCTGCGTTGGAATTAAGAAATATTACGGGAAGAGAATTTCAAAAGGGGGAAACAATAAGTTTTATCAAAAGTAAAGGGGCGGTCGGGGCAAAAGCAATTGAACTAGCAAAACTTCAAGATATTGATACTAAAAAGTACAAAGAACTTTTAATCTCTGCTTTAGAGCAAGTTCTTGATGCACTGGGAATTACATATGAAGAAATCAAGGGCATTAAAAAGATGGATGCATTTTTTTGAAATTTTTCAAAAACTTTTTTTAAAATGTGAAAAATAAAGAAACATGGAAAAACCGGTAAAAAAAACTAGCAAACTTCCTTTTTTTATCGTTTTAGAAGCAATTTTATTAATTGTCTCCATTTTAATACCATTAATATTAGTTAATGCCAACCAAACAGGAAGCTGTTTGCATCATTTAGAAGAAGATAATGGTTTTCTCTGGATTGTAGGGAGATCACTCGGATTCACAACTTTTATCTGGTTCATCATAAGCACCTTATTCGGTATTAACACAAAAAAACTTGCCAGAGTTTTCAAATCATACAAAAAAGCTAGAGATTTGCATTGTTTAAATGCCGCTATAACTATTATTGTATTTCTAGTTCATATTGGTAGTCTCTTAGGATCAGAACCATGGGGAGATTTAATATTTGACCGAGAATATAACCATATTCCATTCCCATTATTCTTAACCAAATTATTGACAGGAGTTCTTTTTGGGATTATAATGGTATCAGTGTCAGGAAGTGCTTTTTATTTTAGGGATATGAATAAAATGAAAAGGTTTGGATATAAAAAATTTATTAAATTACACTATATTATGCTCTCCTTATCTGTAATTCTTGGAATCCATATTTTTCTGATAAATACTGAAATATTAATAATATTCTGGGGTTGATTGGATGAAAAAACTCTTAGTAATTATTTTAGTTGCTTTTATTATTGTTTCAATACTGACAATTATGTTTACTTTTCAAGCAAGCAGCACATTCAATAATTTCACTGATGATGACGGTGATAACGGAGATGATCATGTTAATCTTGGCACCCTAAATATAAATCAAGGTTATCAAGTGAATAGCATAGAGGATTCTTATATATATGATAGAGAACAATATATACTTAAAATTTACAGATTCAAATTATTTAATGCATTTTTTCTTATACAAGGTGATTTAACTATAAGAGATATTATACACACTGCAGAATTTAGATTTTTATAAGAAACAGGGTAAAACCATACAATTTAGGCTATTTTTGATCCACAAGCGTCGCAAATTTCTTCTACTCCCTTCATTAGTGTTCCACAATTTGGACAAAACTTCTTTTCGTCAAGTTGGATAGGTTGTGGTTGAGCTGTTTGTGGTTTTGGAGCTTCTTTGCTGGAAATATCGATGTAAATTGTACTCCAAATTCTTTGGAGAGGCAGTTTATTACCATGAGTCGGACAAGCGCATTTTACTAACATCCAAGGTCCTGATGCTTTCTTATTTTCCACAGTAGATTCTTGCCCGCATTTATAACATCGAAAAATACCATTGGTAAATTGAGGAATATAACTATCCTTTTTCAATAAAGGAATATTAAAGCTTCTCTCTCCATGTTTAGGGCATTTTTGTTTTACAATGATATTATTTCCATCAACTTTTAAAAAAAAAATAGTACCAATGGTTCCACATTTAGGGCAGCTGAAAAGTTTACTTTCTTCTGATAGAGCCATTAAATTTTCTGTCTAAAATTTATTTAAGAAGAAACAAGATAACACTCACTTAAATTTTTAATGTATTGAAATGAAAATGTAAAAAATTAAAGTCAATTTAAGCAATATTTCATAAAAAATAATATAAAAATCCCATAATTAAAGCACATAAGATTGGATTCAGAATATTATCATCTACTTTGAGATTTAGGAAGTCAACAATCAGAAACACCAATGCTCCAACAAATCCTATTAATATTATTTTCGAAAAATTCAAAGAATGCAACTCAAATATCCATAAAACAATAAAACTTATACCAAAAGATACTAAGAATCCAGATATATATCCAATTAATGTTTTATTTGAAGATTTTGGAATATGAATCCTACCAAATCTTAAACCAAATATAGACGCTGCGCCATCTCCTAGGGTTGCTATTAATGCAACAGCAGTAAATACTCCGAAAGGTAGGAAAAGTGTAGGTACAAGTGACAAAACTAAGGCAACTGGTCTTGTAAACTCATAGATTTCATTTTTCTTTAAAGTTCTGCCTAAAATATTAGAAATACAATGAGGTAGTAAATGATAAATATTACTTCTATCAAAAATATGAGATAACCGAATATAATCTAGAGCAGCAAATATGATAATCCCTGTGTAACCAACCGTCAATATTAAAAATAGACCGTATTCTATCCCTGAGATTCCCCAAAATTGATCCGCATCCCATATTGCATCCCAAATATAGACCGCAAAAAGCCATAAAAAAATAATAATCAATGCAGGTAATAAATGAAAAGCTTTTCTATGAAAATCAGTTTTTAAAGCAATTTTTCTATTATTAAGGTTTTTTATATCCATTAACGTAAAATGATCTACAAAATTATCTATGGTTCTGTCATCTCTTAGATTTGGTTTTTTCTTTAATACATATTGATGCTGGTAATATAAAATAAATAAAACTAACAAGGGTGCATATATACATATAATTTGAAGAGCTAAACCTTCAAACCATCTTACTTGACTCGTATCTCTTATAAAAAAGAATGGAAAAACAACACCCGCTACCATCCATAATAGAAATATTAAAAATGAATTTGTAAAATTATGATCTGGATACTTCTTTTTTAACTTTAGAGCATAATGGAGATGTGCAAATCCATTCCCGATATAAAAAAGTGTTACTGGTAAAGTAAGGCAGTTATAAACCATAATATAACTAAACTAAATTATGATTTTAAAAATACGTTATGAAAAAATTAAAAAGAAGAACCAAAAATAAAAAATTTAAAAATGAATAAAATTAAAGCCCTAAAAGTAAAATATCATCAATAGCTTTATGAAGTTTTTTCAGATTCTCTTCCCCAAGGGTTTTATCAACTTGAACTTTTAAATCTAAGGCAGTACTTAATGCTTTAAAAAACGTGTTTTGAAGGACATCGTTGAACTGAGATTTATTTTGTTTTTCCTCCTTGAATTCATCTACCCGTCTAAGCATAGCTGCTTCATAATCTTTATCGGTAACAGTTCTTAACTCTGCCAGTTTACGGATTTTCATCCCATCTTTATCTTCTACGAATTCTTCAGGCATTTAGGCATCCTCCTCTTTGCTAATTCCACCATTACGAGCTATTTCTTGTCCAATTTCTTCCACAGGTTGCCCTGTAGAAGTGTCAAATTCGTCCCTTACTTTAGCCGTAATTTGCTTGGCAATTTGTTTCTCAATAATAGGTCTATGGATTGTGTTCATTGTACAAAAACTGATTTCTTTCACACTTCCATCAGGCATCGCAATTCCAAAGTGAACAATACATCTTTTAGTTCTTTCTAAGTCCATATTATAGGCATCCTGGAAGTGCATGCTTGATAATAACAAAGCACCGTAACTGAATGAGCTTACACTCTCCCAATCTCCACGCATTAAAAGTCTTGAAAACATTTCCATTAGTTTTCCTGGTTTTTTCATATATTGCAAAATTCCTAATAGGAATCTAGCTCTTAATTGAGTTTTGTCTAAGAAATTTAGTCCATTATCAAGGGTTTTACCAAAATCTCCTAATAAATCTTCAAAGAGTTTAAGTGGCTTTTTTTCTTTATTTTTAATTTTAGCCCAAAAACGGTTTGCGAAATCTATTACTTTTAATGGGTCAAAGTATTCCATAATTGGCATCATTTCACCGCTATCTGGATCAACCACCATATAACTTGCAAATCCACAATCGGGATGGCAGGTAAACTCAATAGGCTCAACATCGGCTAAATAGGCTATAACTCTGCCAAATTCCACAATAGTGCTCAAAGGATACCACGAATTTTCCATCCCTATCCTGCCTCCAGTTTGTTCTTCAATCTTTTTAAGAACGTCCGCATTAGTTATTCTCAAATCTTCTCGTTCCTCAAAAGCTATACGACCACATAAAGATACCGGTTGAAAGGTTATTCCACGAACCACATCAACATTATCAATAGCATATTGAATGATGTTTCCTACTTCGATATCTGTTACTCCCTTTGCAATTGTAGCAACCAATACAATAGAATCTAGTCCTGCTTTGCGGCAATTATCTATGACTCTTTGTTTATACGACATGAGGTTCTTAATTCCACGAGTTTTTTCGTAGGTGGCATCATTAATTCCATCAAATTGGAAGTATAAAGTATCTAAACCCGCCTCCTTAACCTTTTTAGTCCATTCAAGACCGCTTTTTTTCTTTTGGAACCCATAGCCATTTGTAGCAACGATAACTTCTTTGAATCCATTATCTTTTGCCATTTTACATATTTCAGGAAAATCTTTTCTAACTGTTGGTTCCCCCCCAGTAAACATAATGGCTACAGCTGGTAACGGTTTACTTCTGAAATGTTTCATGATACGATCTATTTCTTCTAAGGTGGGCTCAACTAAGTAGCCTGATTGTAAAACATTGGCATAGCAAAAGTTACAATTAAAATTACAGCGATTTGTAAGATCTATTAATGCTAATGAGCAAGTCGAGAGATGTTGGTCACATAATCCGCAGTTGTATGGACAACCTCTTGGATCATCACCAATACAATCTGGCGGATTAGCTTCACCATCCTTATCAAATTGCCATACTACTTTTCCATCTTTATCTTTAATGGCCCAATGAGTCCATTTATAATATTTAGCACTTGAACTGATTTTATCCCTGAATTTCCCATGTTCTTCACATGACTTTCTCATCCAAATTTGATCATCTTCCTCATAAACCTCAGCATCAATAGGCTCTAAACATTCTGGACAAACACTTCGTGTTTTTCTATAATACGGTACGTTTAAATATTCATCATCGTCTAAATGGTACATTTTTTGTGTACTCCAAATTTTAATGTTTTATTAAAATAGGTATTTATACAAAGATCAATTTGAAGGTTTTTAAAGATTTTTCTACTTTTACTACTTTTGATAATATTATTTGTAAACAAACTTATAAAATAATATCCTAACAGCCTCTATTAATGTTTGTTGGAGAGTATTAATATTATTAAAATTAATTTCAAGAAAATCTTTATATTAAAAAAACAAAGTAAATACTTAAGAAAATATGAGTAAATTCGATGAAAAAAAATGAATAAGGTTAACTCTGGCTTTGTGGACAACCTTAACATGATTTTAGCAACAGATTTTTACCAACTCACAATGGGAGCTGCATATTATCAATATAATCTTGAAAATGAAATTGATGAGAATGAAGATATTGCCACATTTGAGTTATTTATTAGAAAATTTCCAAGAAATCGCAATTATTTAATTTTTGCAGGACTAGAACAATCAATTCAATATCTCCTTAATGCTAGATTTACAGAGCGGATAATTGACTTTTTAAGAAAAAAAGCAGTTTTTAAAAATATTGATTCAAGCTTTTTCGACGAGTATTTACCTAATTTTAAATTTCATTTAGATGTATGGGCAATGAGAGAAGGCAACTTCTTCTTCCCAAATGAGCCAATAATAAGAGTACAGGGTCCTATATTTCATGCCCAGATTGTTGAAACCTATTTACTTAATGTAATCAATTATCAAACTCTTATTGCATCTAAAGCATCAAGAATTAAAAATGTAGCTCCAGATAAAGTTCTTCTTGAATTTGGCACTAGAAGGTCTCATAGTCCGCTCGCTGGTGTATATGCCGCCAGAGCAAGTTATATTGCAGGATTTAATGGTACAAGCAATGTGGTTGCAGACCTTGAATTAGGTATAAATTCTTCCGGGACTATGGCTCATAGTTATGTACAAAAATTCGATGATGAGTTAGACAGTTTTGATTCATACTATAAGATCTATGGTAAGAACTCTATCCTTTTAATTGATACATATGATACTGAAAAAGCCGCTCAAAAATCTACAAAATTTAGAAATGCTATTAGAGGAGTCAGAATAGATTCTGGTAATCTTATCGATCATGCTCAGAAAGTTCGAAAAATCTTGGATAATAATGGATGTGAAAAAGTATTGATTGTTGCCAGTTCAGATTTAAATGAATACAAAATAAAAGAAATTATTGATAAGAATGCTCCCATAGATGCTTTTGGAGTAGGAACTGAATTAGTAACATCTCGAGATGATCCGACAATTGCGGGAGTATACAAATTAATAGAATACAATGGAGTACCGAAGATAAAAATTAGTGAAGAAAAGTTAACTTATCCTGGAAAAAAACAGGTTTTTAGGATTTACGATAAAGATGGCATGTTTAAAGAAGACTTATTATCACTTGAAAAAGAACCCCCCTCTCCTAATTCTGAAGCATTACTCATTCCAATTATGAAAAGTGGAGAATTAATCACAAAATTACCAAAATTAGATGACATTCAAAAGTTTTATCTAGAAAATATTATGAAATTACCTAAATCTTATAAGAAATTAGAAGAAATTGATATCTTCAAATTAAAAATTTCAGAAGAATTACGGAATCTAACAGACTCTCTAAAATCAAACATCCTTAATTTTTAAAATCTTTATTTGTTAATTTAACGCTTACATCCCAGAGTTGTTTAGAAACATCCTTATCGTATGATAATTTAACAGATTTCCTTTCTTTTCTCCTTTTAAAGTATTTTCCACTTACTCCTTCAATTTCTGGAGAAGAAGCAAGGTATATTGAAGTTTTTGCGCCTTTTTTTGGTGTTAACATAAATAATCCAATTAAATGGTAGAAGTATTTAACAAATGGTCGATACTTACGCACCATATTTGTTTTAACGAATCCTGGGTGAAGACAATTTACCGAAACCCCTGAACCTTCGATTTTTCTAGCAAATTCATATGTAAAAAGGACAACTGCTAACTTTGATTGAGAATATGCTTTCCATTGACTATAATGATGATCTCCATATAAATCCTCAAAATCGATATATTTTGCTTGGACACTTGAGGCTACATTTATTATACGCGCAGGTGTGTCCTTCTTCAATGTATTTAATAATAAATTGTCTAACATAAAATGTGCTAAATAATTTACGGCAAAAGTTGTTTCTATTCCATCTTCGGTAAAGGTCTGTTTATGTAAATTGACCCCAGCATTATTAATTAGAACATGTAATCGATCATACCTACTATTGAATTCTGATACAAGATCATTTATCCCCTTTTGAGAAGATAAGTCAGCTAGTATTAAATCAATTGATTTATTTCCAGTTTTTTCTTTTATTTCTGCTATTGCTTTTTCTGCTCGAGTTTGATCTCGGCATACCAATACTAATGATGCCCCTAACTTTGCTAAACCGATCGCAGTTGCTTTGCCAATACCGGAATTAGCCCCTGTAACCATACAAATTTTTCCATTCATCAATTTAGATTTATTATTCACCATTGTTAGCCACTGTAAATATTTCCTAGTTTACTTAATTTCCTAATCGAAAGAACTAGAGTAAATACGAAAATAATGTAATATTAATAAAGCCTACTTCATAGTGGTTTAAATTCTTTAGATCAGCAAAAACATCCCAAAGTCTTAATACAAAAGATTTTTCATAATTATTATTGCGTGATTTACCCTCTTTTTTATCATTAAACTATTTCCCAGATATAATTTCCAACTTTGTGGATGAAGAGAGGTATACTGAGGTTTATCCTCCTTTTTTTGAGCTTATGCTAAAAAAAAGTAAATAATGAGAAATTAGTATATATATATATAATTATTTTGCTCAATTCTTCGTAATCTTTCTTATATTCTTAACAGTAAAACCCCAAAAATTATCTTTTACAAGTTTACCACTAAAATTTATTCTATCTCCCTTCATGAAACTATTTTCATTTTGTAATTTTTCACTTATTCGGACTTTTAATTTATCAATGTTATCGATATCTTCCTCAATGTAATCGCTTTTTTTTTTTAATTTAGGCCCAATTTTCAGATTTTCAAGTGAAGCCATATAAAATAGTGTAATATTTCCCTGAAATTCGGATTCTCGTTCAACTATTTCCACAATTTCACTTTCATATACAGTTATCGAAGAATCAAGATATTTCATTAATTTCGCACTTGCAGATGATTCGTCAACTAATAATGCTGATTTTTGTTTCTCTTCATTTTTTTCTCCCACTTGAGCTTCAGCAAGCTTAATAGTCATAACTTTTTTTTCAAAATCATCAGGTAGAGCTGTTAAAGACCATTCTTCAAGTTTAAACCAATTTTGCTTTAAAGAATAGATGAATCCAATCCAAAAATGACTACAAAATCCCATATTCGCCCCTATTCTGCAATCACAGTCACGTTCAGGGTCCCCCATATTTTTTGGATTAATAGATAAATATGATTGTGTTTCCCAATTCCATCCCTTAAATTTCAACTCAATTTCATGCTTACTTAGATTAACAATTTTAATTTCAGCAACACTTTCTCTATCTTCGCCATTAATCTTCTTAATTGCTAATTCTATTCCATTAGATATTATTTCAATTTCTTTTTGCGTTAAGAGCTCTTTTAATTCTTCTTCTGCTAATGAATCAAGAATAAAATCAATTAACTCTGATTTCTTCAACTTTGAAAAACCTTTTATATCAAAATCTCGGCATATTTGCTTCAAATCATCATTATTTAGGTACTGCAAAAGATATTTCAAGTAAGTTCTATCATCAAGTTCTCTATTCATCTTGTATTAAGCCCAATAATTTTAAAAAGTGAATTCTCCAAGTATAATTTAATTATATTGCTTATAATTATAACTGTTGTAAAAACACTTAAAGAGAGTTGGATAAGTGTAATTAATATTAGAATTTAAAATATGATTAATTAGGAAAATCTAGGCAGTCATTGTTCCTCTAACTAGAAAAGCAGTTAGATTATTAACAAGTTCTTCTTCATTGAGTTTAAAATCACTTCTAATCCACCAAATAAAAACTCCAAGTACTGTAGATGTCCAAACTCTAGCTGAAATCTTAGGGTTTTGGACACGAGCACCATATTCTAATAACTTTATAATGATTTTTTCTACTTCTTCTGTAAAATTATCCATTATTTCATTTCTTTTTGTACGATATTTTTGGTCCATCCCCCCCATTTGCTCAAAGAAAATTAAAAAAGTTTCTTTTTTTTCCTTAAACATCTTCGCGTATCCCCGAAAAAGTGTCTTAACCGCAGAAATTGGGGGAATTCTATTATCTTTGAAATAAATGAATAACTCTCTGAATTTGCTTATCATAAGTTCAGCTAATCCACTAATTAACACTTCTATTACTTCCTCTTTTGAATTAAAGTAATTATAAAAATTCCCTACACTCGTATTAGCCTTATTTGTGATATCTTTTATTCGGGTGTTATTAAATCCCTTTTCTTCAAAGACAGAGAGAGCTGATATTATGAATAGATTTCTTTTTTCCTTCTTAATTTTTTTTCTTAAAGACAAGTATGATCAACTCAAAAAATATAAATTAAATCTTTACAAACTTCATTAAAAATACTATAAATTTTAAGAAATCATGCTATAATTTATTACTTTTTAATCTTCAAATCAATAAAGTTTCTAAAAATCCAAAAAGTTGGTTA
>JAEOTV010000308.1 GCA_016839635.1 Promethearchaeota archaeon
AAAGGACACTTTATTCGACAAAAAAATTGAAGATAGATCAAAATTAATCATTTCAAGCCCTCAATTGAAAATATAGAATCAGAATTTCAATATACAATTAGACTTCTGCATAGGAAAAAGTGATACTAAAGAGATCATTAAATATTTAGATATTTTAAAAGCAATAGAAAAAAATAAATTATAAAAAATTCTGAACTTACTTCATATATCTATATAAAGCGCAGGCTTGAATGGTTTTGCTCTAATAGATCTGTTCTTGGGATCAAATTCAGAGTTTATAAAAACCATGGATTTTACTCGTTTTTCTATATAAGATTTATAATGATCAAGCAACTTGATCTCATCTATTTTTGGTGTTGTTTTTTCCCATATCCTATCCTTTAATTGACTTTTTATAAAAGGAATAAGCTCCTTTTTAGTGATTAACTCCTTTTCTTTTCTTAATTCAGACATTATTTCATTAAAATTATCTTTTTTTGATAGAATTAAATCTAATACTTTATATTTCCATTCAGGAGCAAGATATAGATGAACTTTATCTGATTTCTCCGATTTTACTATTTTCTTTATATTAAAAATATCCTCGATAATATTCGAGACATATTCAAATTCAAGTTCAAGGGTATTATTAATGTATTTTTGATTAAATTCTCCCCAAAGTGCTGTTGATATAAAATTTTCATTTCCAGCAATTTCCCATAATTCTTCAATCAAATGTGGCATAGTTAATGATAGTAATTTCAACCAATCAGAATAAATCAATTTAAACACTAGAAGAAAATCATCAACATTATCAATATCCCTATAAAATTCTTGTATTAAATTGAAAACCTCATAAAATGAAGTCTGTAGATATCTCCTTATATTGTATTCTTCTATTGCTCTTTCAGCTTCAATAAATTTCTTAATTATTTTGGAGAGCATCACTTTTGAATATTTAGAGGTAATATTTTCAAATTTAGCTTTAATATCTTTTGATTGTATAATCCTATCAGAAATGAAGGTATAAAATTTGAAAATGTGATTTTTAACCGTTTCGATTTCTTTTTCTCGAAAATCCATAAAAACGCCAAAATCGGCCCCATGGGATATATAAAATCTAAATAAATCAGCAGAATAACTTTTTTGAATATTTGCCAGAGGAATCAAATTTCCTTTTGATTTTCCCATTTTCTGTCCTTCTACATTGACGGGTTCAATCAAAGTTATCACTTTTGGCCAATGTTTCTCTGGAAAAATAGCAACATGATGAAATATGTAGAAACTTAGATGATTAGAAATATGCATTATCGCAGTATGACGATGATCAACAGGGTACCAATAGAGAAATTCTTCTTGGAGCACTCTAAGTATATTTTCGCCTATACTTGTCTGTTTTGAAAGCTCCTTAATATCTCCTTTCTCCAAGAATACAAAATCAAAGAATTCTGGAGTTAACTGTTCTGGTTTAATTTGATATTCTCTTATTTTATGTGCAATAGTGTAGAATGCCATGTAAATTGTACTATCACTTAGGGATTCTATTATCCACTCTTTATTGAAAGGCAATTTCGTACCTAAACCCCTTTTTCTTGCACAAGGTCTTTTTTCAAGCCAGTTAAAAATATTTTCAAAATTTAATCGATACTTGTTTGGTATAATATCCATGTTATTAAGACATCTAAATGCCTTATTTTTCCAATCTCCTGCATTAAAATTAAGAAACCACTGATCTTTAAGAATAGAAACAATAACTTTAGTTCCACACTTACATGTAAGATTACTAGTAATAGGTATATATAATTTGTCAGCCTTATTTTCTTCAATTAAGTCTTCTGAAACTTGTCTAGCAGCATCATTAACTTTCATTCCTTGGTATTTACCACATTTATCATTAAGTACACCATTATAGAATTCAATTTTATAGTTCTCGCTTGTTGCTATATCTAGTTCCTCTTCGTCTTTTTGAGATTCAACATTATACTTCTCACAGTATATTTTTGCGGGAAAATCTTTAAATCCCTTTAAATCAATAATTTGAATTGGATAAATTAATTCAATTTCTCTTTTATTCAAGTTAAATTCTTCAATTAATTCTGTATCTTTTTGTAAATCAATTAAAGCCATATAATCATAAGGCGCATGGGCCGGAACTGAATAAACCACACCGGTAGCTGTAGCTGTATCAACAAAATCTCCAGGTAAAATCGGAATTTCTTTAATTCCATAAACATCTCGAGCTTTTTTACCAATAATTTCACTTCCTTTAAAACTTTCTAATACTTTAATCTCTTTATTTTGATTTTTTAGCAAGTAGGTTCCTTCATTGGAGATAAACCATATTTCACTGTCTACACTTGCCTTAACATAATCTCCATTTGGTTTTATCCATATATTCGTGACTCCGTAAATTGTTTCTGGTCTTAAAGTAGAAGCCACAAGAAAACCCTCTGCAAATGGGAATTTAATACAGATGAATTCATTAATATTTAGGTCTAGTTCATCTCCACTTGCTATATCATCTTCTCCTACAGCGTTTTTATCTCTGGGACAATACAAAATAGGGTATTCCCCTTTTTCAATATAACCTTTGTTCTTAAAGTGGAAATATTGCCACTCAATGAATCTATTATAAATTTTGTCTCCAGTAGTGAATTCTCTTCGCCAATCCAAACTCATTCCTGTCGATTTGAAATCTACTTTTATTGTGTTAGAAAAATAATTCACAATATTCCAAGGATCTACAAAACTTTTTACAATTTCATTCACTTCTTTCTGATTTGTAGTATGTAATGATACATATTCTTTCATCCTCGTTATTAATATTTGATCTCCTCTTTCTACAGAAGAGGAAATCGCTAAAACAGGAGTGCCAGTAATGTGAAATGCCATAGGATATAGCACATTATAGTCTTTAGCCCGATAAAATCTAGCAAATATATCTCCATTAACAAAACTCCTTCCATGACCTATATGAGTAGGACCTGAGGCATACGGATAAGGAGAAGTAATAAAAATTTTCTCTTTTTTCTTATCTGGATTTGCTTCGAATATTTTTGCTTCTTCCCACTTATCTTGCCATTTCTTTTCAATTTCTTGTGGATTATACATTTTTTAATACAATCCTGATTTTTTTATACTTTATTTCAATTTGAATTCATTTTTGAGTGATCACACACCTCTAATCTATTTCAATTAAATTAACCAGCAAAGCGAACAAATCCGTGGAAAATTTAAAAGAAAAAGGTTATAAGGATTTGTTTCGCTCAAGATAATAATAAAACTGCTAGTAAATCAAATAAGGTTATTTTATCCTTTAGATTCATCATTAAAGCAGTTTTATTTGAAATCATTCTTATAAAGAGTATATATGTTTTTATATTAAAATATTTCTAGGTCCATGAATTATATTTTTTAAATCTAGATAATTTGAAGATAAATTTTGCATTTAATTCCATTGCGATAACTCGTTTTTAGAAATTAGTGCAAATTGTTAAATACTTCTTCTTATTTCATTTTTTAGAGCTTCATTTAATAAAAGATTAATTATTAGAAAGAGAATGGGGATAAAAAATTCATGAAAAACATTATTAACCATAAGAAAGTCGAAATTAATTTTGAAAATAATCAAAAATTATGGCAAATTACTCTAGATGCAATGTGTGAGTCTGTATTCCTCATTGATTTAGATCATAAAATCCTCCAATGCAATAAGGCAACTTTAGATATTTTGGGAAAGTCTAGTTATAATGAGATCATAGGTCATTCTTGTTGGGAACTATTACATGGTACTTCAGGACCC
>JAEOTV010000309.1 GCA_016839635.1 Promethearchaeota archaeon
ATCATTCCCAATAATGGTATACCAACACAAACCTATACCATTTTCATCAAAAAGGGTGAGTTCAAAAAATGGTGCATTTCGATCAACTCTCTGATTCTCACTTGGTAATGTTATGCTAATATTTGGGGCAACAGTATCTTTTGATAAGTATAATTGAATCAAATTGTTTAAGTTACCTAAAGTATCATTAGCAAAAAGGCTTATGACAAAAGTTCCTTGAGGTAAATCATCCCAAATAAAAGAATCGAGATATTGAGTTAAGTTATATGTTAAATCTATTGAGATATCATCAACTATATACCAAGCAGTATCCAAATTAGGTTCTATAATCGTAAGGTTGATGAATGGTGCTGAAGCAAAAATAGTTTGATTTAAAGGTAAATTTATCAATATTATGGGGGCATCTGGATCTTTTCTTATAATTACATCATCATATCCAATTTTTCCAAGTGAGTTGTTGATGTAAAATCTTATTGTAATTGTCTCATAATCAAAATCATCCCATTTGAGTTGATTTATTTTTCCGGTTAATCCAGTAAATGTAATATTTGTCAAGCCACTGTCTAGAGTATACCATGTTGCTTGAATCCCAGGTCCTGATTTATAAATTCTAAAATTAGGGGCATTAATTCCAAATACTCCATCATCACTTGGAGAAATAATGGTGATAATTGGAGCGTATATATTTTTTCTCACAGTTACGTCTTTATGACCTAAATTATTAGCAGTATCATTAGCATAAAACCTAATTGTAACAGTCCCATTACCAAATTGATCCCATATTGATTGGTTTATTGACCCAATGGATCCTATAAACGTAATATTTACAGATTCACCAATCAGAGTATACCAATTAGACTCTAAATAACTTTCAATAATAGAAATATCAAAATCAGGTACAATATCTCCAAAAAGATCATTTGGTTGAGGTAAATTAATAATTATCTCTGGTGCGATCGTGTCTTTATATAAGGTTAAGAATAGAGAATTACTATGTGTAAAGGAATCCATTGCTATGATTTCTAGAATAAACATATCTTCCGGTATTAAAGACCATATTACATTATTAAATAACTCATCAGTATTATTCAATAGTGGAAATGCAGAATAACCTTCTATTTTATAACTGATTGAAAATAAATTTGGATCGAAAGCTATTACATTTAAAAGCGGTTCTGAATTCCAAAATGTATTGTTGTGTGGTGAATTAACAATAATTAGTGGTGCTAAAGTATCTTTATACAGAGTTAATATAGAGGTGCTGTTCAAATTTCCAGCAGTATCATTTGCGAAAATGAAAACTTGAAATTCTCCTTGAGGTAAATTGGTCCATATATCTGCATCTAGCGGTTCTGGACCAGATGATAAAATAATTTTAGAGCCCGATACAGTATACCAGACCGTATCAAAATTATCGTCAAGTCCAATAATATCCATAGTTGGAGGAAGGGCATAATAAGTATTGTTATTTGGAGAATTAATAGTGATAGTTGGTGGAGTAATATCCTTGATAAGAGTTATATTCACTAGGGTACTTAAATGTCCAAAAGTATCATTAGCAAAAATCTCGACGATAAAAAAGCCTTCAGATATACCTCCCCAAAGAGTGAAATCAAACGATTGTTGAGTATTGTTAGACAATTCTTTTGTGGTTGTTCCAAATCTATACCAAATAGTATCAAAATTCGGGTCAAATGCAATCACATTTAATAAGGGTGGTGAGTTCCAACAAGTATTATTTGTAGGAGCAGTTATTAATAATGTTGGAGCAACTGTGTCCTTATAAAGTGTTAAGATAAATGTATTATTGGGATGTCCAAAACTATCATACGCACTAAAACTTATGAAAAACTCCCCTTGAGGAAGTGCTTCCCAAATATCCTGATCAAGAAATGCTTCTGTGTTATTATCTAACCATACATTGCCTGGAAGATATCCTATAACAGTATAGGTAAGAGATATAAAATTTGGGTCAAAAACTGCAACATTTATTGGAGGTGGAGCATTGTAATAAGTTTGATCATAAGGATTATTTATAATTAATTTAGGGGCGTGAGTGTCTTTATAAAAAGTTAAATTAACAACATTGACATATCCTAATAAGTCCTCTGCAAAAATTTCAATTACAAATTTCCCTTGAGAAAGCTCATCCCAAATTGAACTATTTAGAGTAATATCTGTATTATTTAAAATTTGAATAATAATATTCCCTACTTTATACCAACTTCTATTTAGGTTTGGTTCATACACAGAAACTCTAAATACTGGTTCTGTGGAACAATATGAATTATTATGAATAGGATCAATAAATATAATATTTATTATTGGGGGATCGGGATCTTTTCTAACAGTAACAGTATCAAATCCTATTTTTCCCAGAGTGTCATTTACATAAAACGTGATTGTTATATCCCCGAAATCAAATAAACTCCAAGCTGTTTGATTAATGGTACCGTTTAACCCAGAAAAAGTGAAATTAGTCCGTCCATTATCTAATGTGTACCAGGTAGTATTCAGTGCGGTACCTGATTTATAAATTGTGAAATCAGGAGCATCAATTCCAAATAAATCATTATCTTGAGGAAAAGTTACAGTAATAACTGGGGCAAATATGTTTTTTCTAATAGTGACGTCGATAAATCCTAGATGACCCAAAGTATCGTTCGCATAAAACCTAATAGTGACTGTACCATTTCCAAATTCATCCCATGCACTCTGATTTATTTGTCCTGTAAAGCCAATAAATGAATGATTTGAAGATCCTCCTATTAGATTATACCAAGTTTGGTATAAATTTGTTTCAAGAATAGAAATATCAAAGTTTGGAGCAATATCACCAAAAAGATCATTTGGTTTCGGATTTTTAATAGTGATTAAGGGATTTCTAATATCTTTATTAAGTTTCAATAGAGAAACATATAAATTTCCAGATGTGTCATTAGCATAAAAGTACATTTCAAATTCTCTTTCTTCTGGCAATTCCTCCCAAATACTCATATCTAACTGTTGATTTGTATTATTCGATAAGGGTACATTTATACTTCCTACTCGATACCAGAGAGTATGGAGATATGAATCTATAACCGTTATATTAATGATTGGTGGTGTTTTCCAATAAGTATTATTAAATGGAAAATTTATGATTAAACTTGGAATTTTTATATCTTTATAGAGGGTAAGTGTGAATTGATTATTTATATGACCAAAAGTATCATTAGCATAAAAGTACATTTGAAATTCTCCCTCATCTGGTAATCCCTCCCAAATTAATAAATCCAATTGTTGCTGAGTGTTATTTATTAATGTAATATTTGTATTATTAACACTATACCATATAGTATCAAGATTTGGATCTTGGGCACTTACGTTGATAAAGGGCATTGTATTATAAAAAGAATTATTCACAGGAGCGTTTATTACTAATATTGGGGCAATTGTATCTTTATATAGATTTAAAATAATTTCAGTACTATGCCCTAAAATGTCAAAACAAGAAATTACAAGTTGGATTTTTCCTTGAGGTAAATTATTCCATATATCTTCATTTAATAGTTCCTCCGTATTGTTTTCCAACCAATTGTTAATAGGAAAATATCCAATTACTGTGTATGTTAAGGAGGCTAGATTTGGTTCAAGGACAGAAACATTGATTGGAGGGGATGAATTCCAATATGAATTATTTACTGGATTATTTATAGTCACAATAGGATCAATAGTATCTTTCTTTACATAGAAAACATCATTTAGACTCGCAAGGTTTCCTGCTACATCAAAAACTTGTACTGATACATAATTAAAACCTTCTTGACATGAAGTAAAATCAATTGTCCAGTCTGTTGTATAATCTGTAGTTCCTAAGTTTATAAAAATATCTGTCCATTCTTTTAAGATTGTTCCTCCTTGTCCTGGTTCGCTCGTGATTCGATATTGGGCAAAATCCAAGTTTGATGAAGGAATGCCATCTGAAAAGTCGATATTGTATGTTGTACCTCCAGAATCGTGCCAAGTATTATCACCGTTTTGATTGTCAATGATTAATGGATCTGAGGTATCTAAATATAGTTGCGCTGAGGCATAATTAGTATAATTAAGATTTCCCGCGGCATCGATTAACCATAAATAGACTGTATGAATCCCCTCTGTAGGAACTGATATGTCAGAAATTGACTCAATATTTGGATCTTCTACATAAGTCCCGTTATCATCAGACATTGGAACCTCATCTAATTTATAATAAGCACCAATTATACCCGATGGCTCTAAAGGGTTTGACCATGATATATTAAAACTATTTACATTTGTCCATGAGTTAGGAGTAGCTAATAAAGAAATTGGAGCTATAGGATCTGAAGTATCTAAATATAATTGTGTTGATGCATAGTTAGTATAATTGATATTACCCACAGCATCGACTAACCATACATAGACTGTATGAATCCCCTCTATAGAGACGGATATATCAGAAATCGACTCAATATTTACACCTGCCACATAGATTCCGTCATCATCAGATATTGGTATCTCATCAAATTTATAATAGGCACCAATTATACCTGATGGCTCTAAGGGATTTGACCAAGACAAATTATAACTATTCGTATTTGTCCATGAAGAAGGAATTGCTGTCAAATTGCTTGGTGTTTCAGGAGCAATTATATCGACTCGGATTATTGCATCTGTATAACCAATTGAATTTAAGGAATCATTTGCATAAAATCTAATTGTAACTGTTCCATTACTTAAATTATCCCATAAATTTTGATCAAATGTACCGTTTACATTTTCATCTAATAATCCATTTAATTCTAAGGGAATAGATTTATCGCCGGTTTCTAAAAATTCATACCATGTATAATTTCCTGGTCCTCCAGTTAGATTTATAGAATAATTTGATGCGATTTTTCCATGTAGAGAATAATTAACTGGAAGATTTACTGAGATAATTGGAGGTGATGAAGCTTTAGGATGAATCATGTTGTAAGACTCGTCATTTTGAAAATTATCCAGAGTACTATTATATATATAGTATAAGGAAAAGAAATTCATAATTATTAAGCAAATTATAAATCCAATTAAGGTTGTAAGGATTTTCTGTTTCTTATTTAACCTGTGAGAAGCATTTTGAAAAGATCTATAGTTTTTTATCATAAAATTATCCTGAAAAGGGAATCATATTTACATTCTATTCAATCACATGGGATTCTAATAAAACCCGTGTAATTTTTTTTTTGTTTCTAAATATTGGTTTAAATTGGATTTATTAACTCATACATAAACACATTTTGTTCATCACAAACTATTTATATATTTTATCTAACCTCTATCTTTATCCCATGAAAAAAAAGAAATTCAAAATCTTAGCATTTTGTGGATTTTCCAGCATAACTTAAGATAATTTAATAAAGATCTTAAGATAGATTAATGGATTATTACTAATCAAAAATTTGTTGGATTTGCAGTATGTTTGGTTCAATTTGAACGCAAGTTTATTAATAGACATATATGGAAGTTTTGTTAATTTTTGTTTTTATTCTTTAGACTTAAACAAAATTGTAAAATAGAAATTTATATTCTATTAGAATGGAATCTCCTGATAAATACTCGGGTTGCTATTATCTAAAAGGAAAAGTTTCCATTTTTCATTAAGATCTTAGTTGAGTTATCTTTATAGGTAATTTTTATTGTAGGATTGTAGAATAAGAAATCTCTATGGGTTATTGATGTATTTTGCCCACCCTGCATATCAGTATTATTACCAAATGCTATATGGGCTGTTTGAAGCGCTTTTTCGTCTTCAAGTAGAATTCCACTTAGTTTAGCTCCAGGGTTTAGTCCTATTCCCAATTCTCCGATAATACTTGCTTCTTCATCTATGCTAATTAATTTTTCAACTTCTTTGACCAATTTTTTATCTTTGCTTTCAAGATTAGTAATTTTACCATTTATCACAGTTATCTTCAAAGGTTTCTTTACTTTACCTATATCACCAATTGAGCCATCACATACAATAATACCATCTCCTTGAGTTTCAATGGGACCACACCATATTTCACCACAAGGTAGATTAGCAAAATATGGCTCTTTGATAATTCGAACGTCTGTAGAGAATCCTCGATTTTCAATATTTAAAATTATATCAGTTCCACCTGGTGCTGAAATGTGTGCTCTTTTAGCATTTTCTAATATTTTAACCAATTTATTGGCAGTATTTACCATGGCTCCATAGTCAATATTCATCGGACCAACCATCATCGCTTCAGTAATACTTGGTCCATGTCCTAATCGAATTGATTTAGTTGCATTAATTTTTTTTACCCATTTAACTCGAAATGGAGTTTCATCTCCCAAGCCCTTAAATGCATTAATCACTATTGTTACATCTTTTGCTAACTCATCCATTTCTGGGGGGATTTCTGTTAATGGCCGATCTTTTTCAGCTAGTATATATAAATATCCTGTGCAGCCATATTCAATAGCTGCATTATAAAAAGCTTCCCCAACATTTTTAGTATCCTCATCAGTTATAACTAATACTGCGTCATCCTTAGTTAAATTCATCACGTGTATCATTGCTTTTTGGGCTGCAGTTATCATTTTTTGCATGTTATCCATTTTTATTCTCTCTCTTTTAAATTTTATAATATTTAATTCTTAATTAGTCTTCTTTAATTACCGTTCCTCCAGCTCTTTCTTTAGCTTTTTCTTTAAATGCTGTTTGGAAGCCGGGATTATAATTCATGTATTTTGGGATCGGATATCTCAAGCCTGCCTTGTGTGTAGCCTCTAATCCTTCTACAATAATTCCTAATTTATCATTTGGAATTGAAAACATCACTTCTGTATCTTCTGCTCCACCCCATACTCTATCACCATTTCCAGGGATCACTAGCTGAGGCTCATTAGTCTGGAGAGTTTTAATTACTCCTTCATGACAGGAAGCTCCTCTTCCCGCAGACGTAAAATCTAGAACACCACCTTTAATATAAAGATAAGATTGTATTAATCTCATAGCCTGTGCAGGATTACAATAGATTTGAACAATATCTGGCTCTATTTTAGTTCTTGTTAAGGGTGAAATAGCCACACCTAAAAATTCTTCTTCTATTAAATAAACATTTTCTTGCCATTTTTTCGCTGTTTCAAGATCTTTTGCATAAAGTCCAACACTAAACTGATTAGAAAAATTAGTTGCTGCTTCTGTCATTGGATCCCAGCCATAAATAAACCTTGCTAATTTACATATACAGTCCTCTTCCGTTATGAATATGGTCCATCCATAGCTACGAACCATTTTGAATGCTTGACATAAAAAAACTTGAACATTTAAGTTAGATTTTGGCTTTTTATGATTAAAAGGGATGTCTGATTCATCTTTTATGAATTTAATCGCAATTGGAAATGTTAAAGGTCTTAGAAATTCTTCAATTTTTTTACCAAAATCTTGATATTTTTTTAGTTTATCACTCATTTTACTTATTTCCTGATAATCTTAAATGGTGTTTTGATTCAATAATATTCGAATAATGAAATATTTTTCCAAATAAAAAAAAGTCTGAAACTAAAAGATTTTTTATATCTAATTCTTAAATAAAATTGTTATGAAACCATTTAATTCTGAAAAGATTAGTTCTGAAGAAATGGCAATTTTAGATAATAACTCAGAGTGGCTCGGAATACCAAAAAGTCACTTAATGGAATGTGCTGGTTATTCTTTCGCAACTAAAATTATGAATCGTGGTTATTTAGAGAAAAATAATAAAACAGTAATTTTTTGTGGAACGGGAAACAATGGAGGAGATGGATTTGTTGTTGCTAGGCACTTGAGTTCTTATGGCGTTAAAGTTTTGGTTATTTTAGTCGGTGATCCAGGTAAAATTCGAACTAAAGAGGCTCAATTAAACTGGAATATAATTTTTAATAACCTTAATTATTCTATTGATGTAGAAATAGTAAAAGATTCCACAGACTTAATTAATATAGGAAATAGTATTAAAGAAGACAAAAGTTATCATGTAATTGTTGATGGATTGTTAGGAACGGGAATAGAAGGAAAAATCAGAGAACCTATAGCTTCTGCAATAGATTTGATAAATGATATTAAAAAAGTTGAGAATGAAAGGATTACAGTAGTTTCCATAGATATCCCATCAGGATTAAATCCCAATACTGGTGATGTCTCTGATAAGGCCGTTGTAGCAGATTTAGTAATTACATTTCATAGAAGGAAAATAGGGTTGTCTTGTAGCAGTGCACATATAAAAGAGATTTTAGAAAAGTCCATCGGTATCCCTCCAGAAGCAAGTCTTTTTATTGGAAGAGGTGATTTATTATCTACCTTAAAAAAAAGAAAATTAGATGCTCATAAGGGAGATTTTGGGAAAATCTTAATAATAGGTGGTTCTAAAGATTATTCTGGAGCTCCCGCGTATGCCTCTATGACAGGAATTCGATTTGGAATTGATTTAGTAATAACGTATATACCAGAAGTTATAGCAATTCCTCTTAGAAGTTATTCTCCAAATATGATCGTCAGAACAAACAAAGGTAATTGGTTAGATATAGATGCATTAGAAGAATTAACGGAATTAATAAAATGGGCTGATTCAATATTAATTGGACCTGGTTTGGGCTTAAAGAAAGAAACTGAAAATCTCTTAGTAGAATTATTAAGGATTTTAAAACAGCATAAAAAACCATTTGTTCTTGATGCTGATGCTTTAAAACTAGTAAAAGATCATCTTGAATTAATAAAAGGTTTACCTGTTATCCTAACTCCTCATGAGGGGGAACTGAAAATAATGTTAGGAGTAAATCTTCCCTCTTATAAGAATATTGAGGATCGTAGTAAAGTAATATTAGATTTGGCTAAAAAATTAGATTTAACCTTGCTAGTTAAAGGCCCATTTGATTATATCTCAAATGGAAAACAAATTAAGGTAAATAAAACCGGTTGTGCTGAAATGAGTATTGGTGGGACTGGTGATGTATTAGCAGGACTATGTAATTGCTTTATTTCAACTGAAAATGATCCTTTCAAGTCAGCATGCTCCGCAGCATTTCTTAATGGTATAATAGGAGAATACTGTAAACAAAATATTGGAGATCGCTTTACGGCATTAGATATGACAAAAAATATTAATAACGCTCTACGAAGTATTCTTACTTTTTAACCTTTTACAAAACGATACATATCTATTAATTGATATCAGAACGTGAATATGTTTCAAGATAAAGATTTATTTACATGTAATATTATATTATTATTAACTTAGTTATTGTGAAAACTTAAGTTGAGGTTAGAGAAGTTATATTTATACTAAATTTCAACAAAAAATAAAGGAGATTGATTAAAATAACACAAGTATTTCTTATTAATCCTGATGGGACTACGACTGAAATAACTACTGAAGGTGCAATAAAAAATGTTTTAGAAACAAATGAATGTTATGTTCTAGTAGCAGATGACGTAAGAAAAGTGTACCTATGGAAGGGCTTAAAAAGTAGTGTAAGATCAAAATTCATTGGAGCTAAAAGATCTCAAGAAATCAGAGGTCAAGTAGGAATGCATTATGCTGTGGTTCCGGTTGATGAAGGTGAGGAAGAATCCGATTTTATTAAATTAATTGGAGGGCGTACTGAAGCAGGAGTAGCGCAGGAAATAAGAGCTGCAGAGGTTTCTCCCCCAAACGTGCATCCTTTAAGAGAAAAGAATGTTTTTGGTAGTCCGAGACCTGCCGAAGGCATGAATATAGCAGGTAGTAAAGAACGTGCCGCTCAAAATACTGGACCTTTATATCGAGGGGATGGTTCTATGCCTGATTTCACCCAAGAACAAACTCAAGTAGATTTCCAACAAGTAATGCAGAAATTAGAAGAAATTCAAATACCACCCGGTTTTGAAAGAGAATTGATTATTATTGGAAATCAAGCTTACTCAATTGTTGAAAAAGTACAACAATTCCTTGGAGAAAAACAAGTTACTAAGGAAATATCAAAAGTTGGATCGATTCCAGAAGGTATTTTTTTTGCTGAATCATATAGTCCTCGCATTCTTTCAGAAAATGGGAAAATCATCGCAATCGAATTTTTAAAACGTGTTAACGCAAAATCTAAACCAGTTGAGACTAAAACTAAAAGAGAGCTATTAAAAGAGCAAATTAAAGAGCAGTTAGAAGGGAATTAAAAGAAAGTTATTTCCTATATTCTATTTCTTATTATTCTTTACCTTTTTGAGATTCAAAGCTTAATAAGTTTGATTTGAGAACTTAGAAATATAAATTTTTAAGGTAGAATTTTTTAATTTATATTAATTAAAATAATAATTTTTTTCTACATTATGTCTGACCTTACTCCTGATGAAGCACATGCATTAAGTAACTTTTTAGGCAGTATAACAGAGTACAGTGAACTTGAGGCGTTAGCTCTTATTACTCGAGAGGGTTTAAGATTAGCTTTCAGCGCGATTCCCGGATATACTATAGATCCCGACCTCTTTTCTAGTTTGAGCGCTGTAGTAGTACAATCAGGAACTGATGCGGTTGCAACTTTAGGATTCACAAATATGCTTGAAGTGGTATTGCGAGGTGACAGTGGATTTATAATTTTGAGTGCCGCTGGACGGTTCTTTTTAATGGGAGCTTCAAGACATACTGAAGATTTAGGAAAAATTGTTAAAGTTTTTAGGTATTATGCAGGAGAAATTAATAAACGATATCCAGTCTAATAAGAAAAATAAGTTAATATTAATTTACACCTTTCAAAATCCTAGTCTCCTTTTATAAAGAGTTTTTCTCGATATTTCAGATTTCATTTTTAGAGGGCAACTTAATTTTTGTTAAATTTTAATATAAAGATGGTTATGTTTATTATAATATCAAGTCTAGATAATTATCTTATACTGATATTAGGTTATTATTTATAAAAAAAAATGAGTAATTGTTGATAGAAATTTTAAGCTTTATCACTTATAATATATTAAAAAACTTTAGAAAATATTGAATTATAATTATGTCAGAAAAAAATATCAAGCTCTTCGTTGATGCGAATAATGAAATAACAGATAAAGTTATTATTTGCGAATCAAATGCTAATAAATTAGGAGTAAAGAACGGGGATACAGTAGAAATTTTAAATATTGATAATAATCTGAAAAAAAAAGCTGCTGTTGAAATTTCTGATAAAGTTTTAGATTTTGCGGGTCAATTTTCAAAAAACATCCTTGATGACCTCCAATTTTCTGGAGTTGAACTAACAGTTCGCCCCTTAAGCTCAGCAGCAACGCTTACTCCAACACTTAAAATTCCAAAAGTCCCAGCAACACAACCTACTCCCACGCCCCCACCAGCACCTACATCTCAACCTTCCCTATCTCCTTTACCTCCCGCGCCTACTCCCTCACCCCAACCCACAACTCCACCTCAACCTGCTCCTATGCCTCAACCCACTCCCGTACCTCAACCATCATTCACACCGCCTCCCGCACCTGCACCTGCACCTACACCTCAACCCACACCTGCACCCCAACCTTCATTATCACCTTTACCAACACGACCTCCACCTCCAATGGAAATACCACAACCTGGACTTACACAATATGGAGCGGAACCAGCTGCACCTGTGGAACCATATCCAAATAAAATCGATATTAATATGCTCCAAAGCCAAAAAAACGGAATAATTTTAGCTCCTAGGATTGATGATAATATTGAAGGAGGTAGAGTACAATTAAATCCTAGTATTATCCAACAACTAGGCCTTGTACAAGGTATGTTGATTGCTTGGGAGGATCCCTTAACCAGAGCTATGGGTTCAGCAAGGATAGATCAAGCAAACATTGGAATGAATGAAGTTAATATGAGTATGAATACATATGAAGAAACTAATATTCAAAGTCAACAAGTTGTTGTATACTCAACTGAACCTCCGATACAAAAAGCATCTGAATTAATGTTAGAAGTCCAATCTCAACCAAATTTAATGGGTTTTGCTTTAGTTAGTCCTCGAACACAATATTCTCTCTCACTTCAAGCAGAAGATATTTTAGCTTTTGAAGATGAGCTTACTGGAGCTATGGGTGCCGGAAAAGTAGATATTTCGGAAAGTTGTCCAGATAATGCAATTATTATTGATAGTGAGATTTTAGAAGCTTCAGGAATAGGTAGTTTTGAAGTAAAAGTATCGAAAAACCAAAGAACAATTATCCCACTGCAAAATATTTCTCTAGGAATTTCCCCAATATCAGGTGAAAATATGTGGGAAATAATAAGTACGGCTCGAGAGAATGTAGAATCTATGAAAGGATGGATTTCAAATTACATTATATTTAAAGGTATTAAACTTCGATGGTCAGCAGTAAATATTGCTTGTTCAGTTCTAGATACAGTTCCTGATTTGACAGGTGATATCTTTGCTCGAATATCTCCTAATACAACCCTATCTTTAAGTCCTGTGGGCTTAATACCGTTTAATGCTATACTGGTAATTGATATTAGCCGAAGCATGATGGCTAGAGATGTTTTCGTCACCAATATTGCCCCTGCTATTGAAGGAATTAAAGCTGCTATGGAATCTCGAGAAATCCAAGAATTTTTAAAGCATTTTAAAGATGGAATTAATATCCCACGAAGAATATCAGCTGCTTTTGCAGCAGTGCTATTTTTAAGTGAAAAAGTAGGGAGAGGTTTTGGTGAAAAAGTTTCAGTAATAAGATTTGCAGATGAG
>JAEOTV010000002.1 GCA_016839635.1 Promethearchaeota archaeon
TAGTATAAACTAATACCTCTGTCATAATTGTTATTTAGAGTATTTCTTGAAATTCTATTATCATGACTCAAATCTAGTTCTATTCCATAAAAATTATTGATTAGTAAATTTTTTGAAATTGTATTATTTTCATTAGAAAATGAAGTGATCCCATAATATTCATTATTTTCCGCATTATTTTCTGAAATGTTATTAAAAGCACCGCCGTTTAAATAGATTCCATCAACATTATAATTCGCAGTATTTTCTATAATAATGTTATGATAGCTACCGTATAGGTAAATCCCATAGTTATTATTTAAACATGTGTTATTAATTATTTTCGAATTATTAACAAATGATAAGAAAATTCCTGAATCATCCCCATAGCTTCCCGAGTTGAAAAGAGTGCAATTTTTAATTTTAAAATAAACATTAGAGTTCTCTATCCAAATACAACTTCCTGAACTCCCACCGTCGATTATTAAATCTTCAATAATATATGGATTAGAATAACTACCATTGCCTGTGCATATTCCAGCAGCTTCAGCAGCAGTCCAATTGCTATTGATGTATATTTTCTCCGATATCTTAGATGTTTTTAAGTTTTGCTTAACTAAATAATAATTATCATGAATTTCCAAACTGTTATCCATGTTTTCTTTAGAGAGATTAATATTCACAATAATTATACCCAAGAAAGAGAATAAAATTGCCAAAGTCATTACTTTTTTTTTATTAAAATTGAGTATAGGTTTCATCGTATTTTCTCAAGAAATCATGAAGTTAGTTTTTATTAAACGATATTTTCTTTATAACATTTTCGACAGAAATACATAATTGTTCGGATAAGTTAATCAAAAAGAAGTGCCCTCTTTTCTTTCGGCAATTTTTCACTTCCATACCTAAGGACTAAACGCGTAAGTTTTACTTTATTTTTCATTAAATATTTCAAAATTGAATCTGGTTCATATCTAGAGCATGTTTTTAAGAGCCACCCAATTCCTTTCTGAATATAATTTTCTTTGTGTTTAAGCATTGTTTCAACAAAATTGTAAACATAATCGTCATTAAACTCTTTTTTTATCATAATAATCTTAAGTAGAATTACTATAGAAGCACGTTTAACCCATAAATATTCAGATTTAGCCCAAGTATCAATAATTAATTCCGCTAAAGATTGATTATTCTTTTTACCTAAGAATGGGCCCAGAACTCTAATACAACTAGTATCACAAAAAGCCCAAGTATCACAGTAATTAGAAAATGTATATTCAAAGATATTTAATATATCTTGATCGAAATGGACTTTAAAGCAGTTCAGAAAAAAAATTGCTGCAAATTTTTCTTCATGAACATTTGATTTAACAAGACTTTTAAATACTTCAATAGAATCTTTGTAATTGCATTGAAATTTAAAATAAATCGCTTTTGTCATTTTTTCAATATCAGAAATCTTATGTCCATATCCAATAAAATTTGGATTATCAGAATTAAGGATTTTATTTCTTCGAATAGTTTGATCAACGCTTAATCTAGGAGCAGTTTTTTTTAATTCTTCAATTATTTCTCGTGTTATTTTCCTGATCATAGAAAATTTTCTAACCCTTTTTTTTGTTTTAGTTCCTTACTTTTTTCCAAGTAAGGTTTGATAAAACTTATTACTTCTGGATTAAAATTTTTTAAAGTCTGTAATTCTCTTCTTCTATAAACATCCAAAATTGATTCTTCAAGATTATTAAGATTTAGTCCTGCCCACATCATCGTTCTATTGTTTTTACCCGTGGTCAATGAATCTACATACTCCTTGTTTAATAATAATTCTGAAATTTTGTAATTCCATTTGCGATAATCTGAAGGTATCCAACGTTTTACTCGAATATTAATTTCATATTTTTTGCATAATTTCCATGCTTTTGTATTGATACTTCTACAATAGTTAGCTGGTGGATGCATTTCTCCCTTATATAAATTCAAAAGAGGCTTTACTATATGAGCAAATTTACTTTTTTTTAATTTTTTAATGAAATATTGAGCTTGTGTGTCTCTAAGAGTTAACCCTGGAGAAAATAAAACAAAATCAGCTCCTGCTTCTTTAGATCTTCTAATAACACTCTCTATGTTTTCATCATCATCAGTTAAAAATGGTATTATGGGGATGAAATATGTTCCCAGTTGAATATTTGAAGCTTCATTTTTAATAACTTTTAGAGCCCCAAGCCTTTCAGATGGACTTGAGGAGTATGGCTCTAAAAATTTTGCTAAATCTTCATTTATAGTTGATAGTGAGAAACCTACAGTGCACCAAGTATCAGTAGCTATCTTTTTAAGAATATCAATGTCTCGAGTTACTAATTTTGATTTAGTAGCGATGTTAATTGGGTATTTATATTTGGCAATGACTTGAAAGATTTTTCTTGTGTTTTCAATTTTTTTTTCAATAGGTTGATAAGCATCATTAACTCCACCTGGAGCAATAACATCAGGTAGTAATGTACGTGCTCTTTTTAACCTTTGATCTAACTTCTTATCAAAGTTTGATTTAATAATCACTTTATTTTCAAAATCTTCTAAATAATATCTCTGACTTCGCGCATCACAATAAATACAAGCATGAGCACATCCAGAATAAGTATTTAAAGTATAACGTGACCAAAACCATGAATCAGGATATTTTAGCTTATTTAAAACTGATTTGAACTCTTTATAAATGTATTTAACCATTGTAAATATTATTTTTTCCGTATAGGTCAATAATAAAATAAAAAATTTAAGATTAATCAGTAAACAATAATGCTATGCAAAAAGATGAAAAAACGCCTTTTTAATACTAGTATTGAAGTGATCTAATATGGAAATGGTATGTATTTATAGGGCGTTTTTTCAACCGTAACATACAAATTTGTATATATAACTGTTTGTATTTGGATAGAATAAAAAAATATTATTTTTTAACAAAAAGCATAAAGATCGTGAAACCATCCTTTCACGTAAAATTTGCTATATCTCAGCAATATAAAACATAAAGTAAATTATTATTACTGCTCACGCCAAGTATATTTACAATTTGAACATTTAAAAAAATGTGTACTTGGTTCGTCTGAACTCCTAATTTGCACTTGCCAAGTTTCTGCTTCTATATTATTGCATTTAGGACATTCTTTTCTAGTGATTTGATTAGGTGTAATTTTATCTTCTTCGGATACGATTACTAAATTTTCTTCCAAATCTTTTTTTTTCTTTTGGACTGTTTCTTCAATTTTTACATTATCTGACATAAGGTCTTTTTCATATCCACACTTGCATGCTAAAAAGGGCTTACTATTTACGATTTGTTTACGTAATAGACTTGAACATTCAGGACAAAATTCAACCATATTTCTTAAACCACTAAAATTCAGTAAATTATAAATTATAAAAAGATAAAAAGTTAAAAAATTTTATGTTATTGAATTCTAGTATATTGAAATTTTATATAATTGTAAAAAATTTTAAAAAAGTTAATTAAAACAAATATTCTAATAATTAAACGCGATTTATATGGAGTTTAAACAATTTATTACATTTTTAGGCACTAAAGATCTTACTGTTACATCTAATTTTTATAATAATTTGCTTGGTTTAACATTATATAAAGATCAAGGTGTTTGCTTAATTTTTAATATAAATAGTATGAGTAAAATTGGTTTTTGTGAACATATGCCAATTGTCCATGTCAGAAAAAGTCCTATATTAACTCTTGTAACAGATGATGTTGATAAAGAATATGACAGATTATTAAAATTGGGCATAGAAATTTCAGAAAAGCCATTATTTAATCAAAAATTTAATATATATCATTTTTTCTTTGAAGACCCTAATGGATATACAATTGAAATTCAAAAATTTTTAGACTAGCAATGGAAGAAAAAGGTTTTACTCATCTAATCTAAATTTAGTTCTTTTCTAATTTGATATATCTTTTGATAATATTCAAAATTTAATTTCTTCATGTCTTGGACAATATCCGCATTAAGTACTTTTTCACCAGAAGATTGGAACTCAACATCTCCAATTATATTAAGTAAATCATTCTCTACAAATTTGAATTCATCAATATTCAAAAGATTAACTTTAATTTCACCAGTTTTATCCTCTAAAATGAGTTGTTTGTCGCTGACTCTGCTTTTAATGTATCCAGTTACTTGGATTCGTTCATCATCTATAGAAATATCCTTAATTATTCTTTGTTTAGCAAATTGAAAAGACATTTTTTTTTTTAAATAAGAATCATTTAATTAATTATTACATGTTTGAAAATTTAGGATAAGTATAAATAATTAATTTAATACCTAAAATTGGTATTATTAAAAGACTAATATTAAACATTATTAATAATGTGAATAAAACATATTTATCTTAATTATCATTCAATAAAGATACCGAAAGATTATGACTTTTACATTAAAATTGGAAAATAGTCGGATATTGAAAGGAATAGTTGAAACTCTCGCAAGTATTATCGATGAAACAGAGTTTCGAGTCACTCCTAAAAAGTTTACCATTTCAGCTATGGATCCAAGTAGAATTTGTTTACTAAAACTCTCAATTAATAAGGAGGGTTTTGATGATTATCAATGTGATAAAGAATCAAAAGTTGGACTAAATTTAGATGACTTAGATAAGATCTTGAAAAGAAGTGCAGCAAATGATTCCGTTGAAATTGATTTTAATGAAGCAGAACAGAAAATAAAAATAAAAATGCAACGGGAAGGCGTGGCTCGAACAAGAACATTTAGCTTAGCTTTATTAGATATCGAAATTGAAGAAATTCCGATGGATAACCTTTTAAAGATTGAATATCCTTCAAAATGGGTACTTGAACCTGAATTTCTGGTTGAGGCCATAAAAGACGCTGAAATCTATTCCGAAATCTTGAATATGACCGCAATAGAAGGACAAGGCCTAGTCTTTAGCTCTACAGGACAAATTGGTGAAATGGAATATGATCTTAATGAAGATGATTTAATCGAAACTGATATAAGTGGTACCAGTAGTGGAGCATATTCCTTGACCTTTTTGAAAGCAATTCTAAAAATAGCTTCCATCACAGAAAAATTAGAAATCTCATTAAAGACTGATCACCCCTTAAAAATGATCTTTAATCTTCTTGAAGGCGGAGAATTAAGCTACTTTTTAGCACCTCGAGTTGAAGAAGCTGAATTTGAAGATGACGATGATATGGATGAATTTTAATTAAGTCCTCCTTTCCCTATTTATTATTTATTAGATTGTTAATAGATTTATTAAAATTATCAGTAAATTAATTTACTCTTAATCTATTAAAGTTTAGACCCATCATGATTTTTAGATTATAATTATCAATGTATAAAAGTAGAGTATCTTAGGGCAATGAGCGACACTTATGACTTAGTAAAACGCTATCCTTGGCTCCCCTCATTAAAAACATATTATTCTGAGATTGCTTCAAAGAATCCTTTAGATTTTCTTAATGATATCTTTTCACCTGATAAATCTACGGATCTAAGAAATCGAGTTTTAAACTTATTTATTGATGCTTTTAATAATATAGAACAAATTTCTGCTTATGATTTTGATGAAACAAATATTTATGTCTATTTGATTCTAAGAATATTACTTTATGTTTTAAATGACAAGGTATTATCTAATAGAGTTGCTAACATTTACTCCAAAACAACTTACAATGAATTAAATAAAGAAAACGAATATAATTTATATTATATTTATAGGGATTTAGATTTGAATGTAATTTATGATAAGACCCCCACAGTATATAAAAAAATTGTTTTAAAAAGCCAAGAAGAAATCTCAAAAACAAACTTTAAGATTTCATTTATTGATTACTTAAAACTCACATCAAATTTAAAAGACGATTATAGAAAATTAGTTAATAATGCCCTCCAACATGGTTATGTGTATATTAAACCCCAAAGTCTTAACAGATTATTACAAGAAAATGTTCGAATGAAATTATTGACTCAAAATAACAAGGATTCTGATAATTTAGAAGTATTTAAAGAAAAACTATTTGAAATAGAAGAATTTAAAGAATTATATAACTCGATTATGGCAATTTGGGAACTAAAGAAGGATGAATTTGAATATAAAGTAGATATAACATTCAAGGAAGGACAAGATACTTCAAAAATTTTCCCTCCTTGTATCAAAGAAATCCTATCAAAAGCACAAGATGGTCAGAACTTAATACACACTGAGAGATTATTTATTTTATGGGTTTTAAATGCTCTTAAATATCCAGAGGATAAAATAATTGATGTATTTTCAACTCTCCCTGATTTTAATCGTGAAAAAACAGCATACCAAGTGAAATATGCAATTAAAAAAGGCTATACTCCTTATTCATGTAAGTCTTTGAAATCATATACTCTATGCATGGCAGCTAAATATAAAGATAATTTATGTTTAGATGGATATTTCTCAAATAAATTGCATGAACAGAGAAAAATCTCTCATCCAATGTTTTATATTCAATATAAGCAATTTGTTGAATCCATTAAAACAACCTCAGATAAAACAAAAACAAATGATAAGAATGCCTGATAACAAATATTTAAAAAGGCTTTTTCAAGCTTACTACAGAGAAAACCAATCTGATATTCCAACAATTAATCTTTTTGAAAAAAGAGAATTTGGTTTTATTCCGTGGGAGAAACAAGTAATGAATAGGCATATTGGGTTTACTTCCTCTATTAATTTGAAAAAGTACTTTATAAATAATACTCCAAAACATGCATATTCTAGTGGTTCACTTTTTGCTCAACCAGAACATCAAGATATGCAAGAAAAAGGTTATCAAGGGTGTGATTTAATATTTGATATTGATGTAGATCACTTTTATACTCCCTGTAAGGAAGATCATGATATTTGGTATTGTAAAGAATGTGGTCAAAAGGGAAAGGGTATGAAAGAAAAATGCCCGAAATGTGGTAAAGTAAGATTAAAAAAGTTGAGTTGGATTTGTGATGATTGTTTAGAAATCGCTAAAAATGAAATCATTAAATTAATATATAACTTTCTAATTCCCGATTTTAATATAGATATTGAAAATATGAAGATTGCTTTTTCTGGACACCGTGGATATCATCTAAAAGTTGAAGATGAAAATGTAAGAACATTATCTAGTGACGAACGAAGAGAAATTGTTGATTATATAACAGGAGAAAATCTTTCATTTGAAATTTTAGGATTACAAGAAAAAGGTGGAAATATCTTCGGATTTTCAAGAGATACAATTGGTTGGCCTCAAAAAATAATTAAAGCTATTAATGATCTACTAGGTAAATCAAATATTGAAATTGAAACTATTCTATCAGATAAAAAAAAGTTTAATTTAAGTCAAAATCTCATAGAGAATTTTATAAACTTCAAAGATGATTTCCATAAGATAATTAATAACAACAATAATAATAATTGGACGTTAGTAGGTTTTAGTCTAAATGCCTGGAATAGATTTTTAAAAAATATAATAACTAACATTGGAGTTGAAGTTGATGTTCCAGTCTCAGTCGATATCCACAGATTAATTCGATATCCCGGATCTTTGCATGGTAAGACTGGTTTTAGAGTTCAGGAAATATATCATGATGATTTAGATAATTTTAATCCGTTAAATGAAACAATTGAAAAATTAGATCCAATTGTATTTAAGGGTGAAAAAGTAGTTACTCAAAAGATTGAAATCATTGAACCTGATGTACCAGTTACGAAAATTAAAGGTGAAACTTATGGGCCTTATACCAAAGGAGAAAAAATCGAAGTTCCTCACTATTTTGCCATTTTTCTATTATGTAAAGGAGTAGCTAAAACTATTTAAGTTAAAAAATTTATACTTAGAACACCTTCTTATTATATTAAACTGAAAAATTCGATATTTATGGATTTAACAAAAGAATATGAAAAACTTTACCAACATTGGCTCAAAGAATTTCAGAATACAGATTTAATTGTACTAAATCAAGAAGAATTCAATGAATACAAAAAGATTTTGGATTTTATCAATAACTATCACGAAGAAAACAAGGATGAATTAAAGGATCAAATATTAAAATCCTACAAAGAAAATCTAAATTATCTATTTAATGATTTTTTGAAGATTAGAGAAATTAAAATAATAAACTCAGCATTAACTCTTAA
>JAEOTV010000310.1 GCA_016839635.1 Promethearchaeota archaeon
AATTCTATGTAACTGACGCAAAATCAATTATTAATTATGGATTCGATAAAATAAGATTTATTTCTGCTGTTCCTGTTGGTGGATTTATTCGAGATGTAACATATATTTCTAAAGTTGAATTAGTTAAGAGAGGTTTGAGATTCACTTCTCATCATACAATCGAAGTTAAGGGGCAAGATAAACCTGCTCTTGTGGCAGACTGGATTAATTTGCTTATTCTGTAATAGTCTTTTTATATAAATGCTAAGTAAAACTAATAACTACATTTTTCTTATAACTGAATTATTATGTTTTTATGATTATCAATGAGCACTGAAAAGAAATTTACCCCTGATTTCAATGCAATGATAAGCATTGTAATGTTTAATTCGATTGGATTCTTTTTTTTGGACTATATTATACCCGTTGTGTCAAGTAAAATTTTAGGTGCATCAAATTTACAAATTGGATTAATATTTGTTGTACAAGTTATTGGTTATATGATGTCTTCTTTCTTTATTGGTTTTATCACTGATAAGGTTAAATCAAAAACAAGTTTGATTCTAATAGGTTCTTTTGGTAGGGGTATAGCTTATTTTTTTCTTTATACAGCTCTTATATTTAGTTCTTTAATTGGAATAGGAATCGGGACATTCAGTATCGGTTTTTTTGCAGGATTCTTCTGGATTCCATTTGATACGTTAGTTGCAGAAAAATCATCTAAAAATCATCGCTCTGAAGCATACGGTAAAAGAGATGCTGCAATAGGAAGAGGAACCATTTTAGGGTCTCTAATAGGATTTCCTATTTTTGGATTTGCATCAGGCTATACAAATATTCCTCTGTTGATTTACTTAGCTATTTTAATTTTTGGGATTTCAAATTTCTATGGTGGTATTAAATTTTATAAGAAAGTTGATGAATCTATAAAATTTACGGGTCAAGATGATAATAATAGTATGAAAAATCAAAATAATAGCAGTTCAACTAACCTTTTAAGTACATTTTCTTTTGGGTTAATATTCCTTGCACTAGTTTTATTATTAGCTAATATAAATGGCTCATTAGCTAGGCCATTTTTTAATGTATATATTATAAACGAAATTATTAATGATGAAACTTTAGCCATGTTTATATATGCTCCAAGTGGGTTTATAGCATTATTTTTATCACCCAAAATAGGACGTTACGTAGATAAAATCCATCCAATGATTGGCATTACAATTTCAAGTGTTCTTGGATCTTTAGTTACGTGGTTCTTGATAAATACAAATGAACCATTCTTATTTGCATCACTTTTAACATTAGATCTAACGATCGTAACAATTGGTAACTTAACTTTTCAAAACTTTCTAAGTAGGGTCACTATAAAACACAGGGGTAAATTAATGGGATTTCGAACTGTAATGGTTAATTTTGGTTCTGTTATTGGACCTATTTTAGGGGGACTTGTCTCCGATATTATGGGACTTAAAGCACCTTTCATAATATCGATATTTGTTGAATTATCATTAGTTCCTTTCTACATTCTTTCAGTATATTTAATGAAAGACCATTTGAAGGAAAAATACGAAATCATAGAGAAAATGGAATTGGAAAGAATTTAATTTTTTCAAAAAAGTTTCAACCTCCCACAAGAGGAGGTGAGATAACAATTTGATCTCTATCTTTCAATTTTGTGTCTAATTCATCCAAAAACATATAATTTCTCCCATTTACTAAAATAACTACGTGTCTCTCTAATTTTCCATAAGAATCTACGAAATTTTTCCTTATTTTGTTTCCGTGCTCATTCATGAATCGTTCGATTACATCTCTTAGAGTTTGTACATCTAAATATTCGATTTGTGTTAATCCAACATCAGTAGAAAAAATTGTCATTAACTTGAGCGTGACATCTACCATTAAATCATTAATATTCTATTGATATTAAAAATTTTATTCTATAGAATTATAAAGATTAATCACAAGGTTAAAAATTTTTAATTAATACTTTCAAATATAACATTTCATCCTCTCAATTCATATGAACCGAATGAATTCCAAAAAAGAAATAATCGAGAAGTTAAAAAAGATTTTAAAAAAAGGGCAGCTCTTAACAGATTTAGAAGATCTATATGTTTATTCTTTTGAAAAAATCTTTTTGGATCAGAATAACATAAAGCCTGATATTGTTATTAGGAGCCCTTCTTTGGATGAAGAGAGTGAGCTACAAAAATTATCCGAAAAACAAGATATTATTTTAATTGAGAGGGGAAAACGTACTACACCAACTCTAGGCGAATCTAATAAAACCATTATTTTAATAGATAATGTAGAAATTCCTAATCTCGAAAGCTGTTTTGCTGAAATGAACGAAAAAGATGATTTTATACCTAGTTTAAAAAAATTCCCAATTAGTGGGTATGGAACATATAGAAATATTGCTTCCGCAGTTCAGAATTTACTTATAGGAAAAATGTTAAATAAATGTCAAAAATGTACAACTTGTAGTGGTTATTGTACAGTAAGTCCTTCTTTTAATGGAGTCGAGACGTTTTCATCAAAAGGAAGAATGCTCATTACCAAAGGTATTATGAAAGGTGACTTAAAATTTTCAGAGAAAATTGTTGATATTTTATACAACTGTACAAAGTGTGGTCTCTGTTTTGCTCAATGCTTTCAAGATTTAGAATTTCATGAAGCAATACTTTATTTAAGAAATAGAATAGCTAAAAATAATTTGGTTCCAGAGATCTTTCACGTAGCTGCTAAAAATATTTTTGAGCATGGAGACCCCAGTGCTATACCCGCTAGTCACCGACTTTCAAGAGTAAAAAATTATTCTAAATTCAGTTTACCAGAAAAAGCAGAAACTCTTGGTTGGCTAGGGTGTACAGTAGCCACTCGAACTCCAAAAACTGCTGAATCTTTTATCAATATTTTAAACCATGTTAATAAAAATTTCACAATGTTAGGAAAAGAAGAGGGATGCTGTGGATATGTCTTAATCTCATCTGGGTTGTGGGATGAAGCAAAAAAAGTTGCGAGTAGTGTAATTCAAAAAGTCGAAAATACTGAAGCGAAGACACTTATAACACCTTGTTCTGGTTGTTATTACACTTTCACGAGACTTTATCCTGAAGTTTTAGATATGCAAATGCCTTGCGAAATACTTCATACGTCTCAATACTTTGAGAACTTGATAAAAAATGAAAAAATCATGTTAAAACCATTAGATATAAGTGTGACTTATCATGATCCTTGCTCACTGGGGAGGCATAGTAAAGTCTATGATGCACCACGTAATATATTGAAAGCGATTCCTAATCTTGAACTTATCGAAATGCCAATGAATAGAAAATATGCTAGATGTTGTGGAGGTGGAGGGGGATTATGGTCATTTAATAACAATGTTAGTCTAGAATCAACAGAAACAAGACTAAAAGAAGATTTACCTTCCACAAATGTTAACATATTAACGACTGCTTGTCCTCAATGTCAATTAAACTTCCGGTTTGCTTCTCGTACTAAGAGTCTTGATATTAAATCATTAAAAATCTATGATATTACAGAATTATTAGAATTAGCAATGGATTTTAAATGATTGTATCTTATTTTGCTAAACCTCGAACTTTCGGTTGGTTTGGCCATGGCCAAGAAATTCTATATTTAATATTACAGTGAGGACAAGTTGCCTCTTTGGCATTTGGTTGAACTGGAAAACGTTCAAGGCAATTCATACACCTACATTTAAGATTTTCACTCATATACTGATACCTACTTTATTTAAATATTAAAAGTTTTAAATTTATAGTGAAGTGGGTTCTCTTATATTGTTTTAATATAATTTACTACTTAATAGTTTTCGTTGAAATATTTAAATCTAATGGATAATATAAATAAAAAGTAAAAAATTTTTAATTTTGCAGTGAATACTAGTATTAAGATTAATTCTGACTTCAATTCTGTGGCACATGTGGGTACATTTTCCCATCGCACTGAAAAGCATAGTGATTTGCTTTAAAACGAAATTAAGAGATAAGGGTGTAAAAAAATAGTCTGGAATAAAGAAATTGCTTATATTGATTTAACTAGTGGTGAAATAACAAAAAAACAAATCCCAAAATCAATACGAGAGCAATTTTTAGGTGGTAGAGGGATAAATATGTATCTTCTTTACAATCACCTCTTACCTGGAACTGATCCTTTAAGTCCTGAAAATGTATTACTTATAGGTGCGGGTTTACTTACTGGAATCCCTGCAATGGGGAGCGGAAGATGTGATATCGCGGCAAAATCACCTATAACTGGTGGTATTGGGGATTCAAATATAGGAGGATTTTTTGCACCAGAAATGAGAATGGCGGGATTTGATCATCTTGTTATAACAGGAAAAGCTGAGAAACCTTGCTATCTTTGGATACATGATGGAGAAATAGAAATAAAGGATGCTACTCATCTGTGGGGAAGGGATACATTTGAAACACAAAACTTAATCCGTTCAGATCATGGAGATGAAGAAATCAAATCTTTAGTTATAGGTAGTGCTGGAGAAAACCTTGTACGATTCGCCAATATAAGAACTGGGATGAAAAATTCTGCCGGACGGACGGGTATGGGCTGTGTTATGGGTTCTAAAAATCTAAAGGCAATAGCAGCTCGTGGAACTATGGATATTCAATTCACTTACCCAGAGGAATTATTGGCTTATTGTAAAGAAATGATCGATATGGTTATGAAGAATCGATATTCTAGAGCAGCATCAAAATGGGGCACTCTTATTATATATAGCACTACAAATACAACGGGTTTGATCCGAACAAGAAACTTTCAATTAAATCAGTTAGAACAAGGTTGGGATATTGAACCTGAAGAAATGGATAAGTTTACAATTGGAATGTCAGGCTGTTATGGATGTCCGGTGAGCTGTCGCCATCGTTATACCATGAAGGAAGGTTCGTTTGCTCCTTTTTTTGCAGAAGGACCAGAATATACTTCTTTAGGAGCATTTGGAACGATGGTTGATTGCAGAAAAATGGAAACTATTCTTGTAGCAAACCATTTAGTTAACAAATATGGTTTAGACACGTTAGAAACGGGAGGACTTATCGCTTGGGCTATGGAATTGTATGAGAAGGGAATACTTACTGAAAAAATCACAGATGGATTAAAGCTTGAATGGGGTAATGAAGAAGTTCTCTATGAACTAATTCGAAAAATAGCCTATCGTGAAGGTTTTGGTAATATCCTTGCTGATGGATTCAAGATTGCGATACCTAAGATCGGAGAAGAATCTAGATATTATGCGATCGAAGTAAAAGGTATGAGTAATTTGCATTCAGATGAGCGACCCACACCTAGCTTAGCATTAGGTATTACAACTTCCACCAGGGGTGCTGATCATTTGAGAGGACGCCCAGCTATAGATCTGTATGGATTACCCGAAGATTTTTTGGAGGAGATATATGGTGGAAAAATGTCTTCGGATTATCGATCTTATGAAGGAAAGAGTCGCATGGTATGGTGGCAAGAACTCTTATACGCAGTAACAGATTCAATTGGCACTTGTAAGTTCCAAACGGTTTTCTTAGCTGTTCATGCTCCGAATTGGGATGAATTCTCAAAATTGATCCATTTAGCTTCTGGGATGCAGTTTTCAAAATCTCAACTCTTTGATATTGGTGAAAGAATTTACACTCTTGAAAGAATGTTTAACAATAGAGAAGGGTTCTCAAGAAAAGATGATATTTTGCCAGAGAGATACTTCGAGGAACCAACACCTATTGGATTACCACGAGTGAAGGGTTTGAAAATCGACAGAGAGAAATTTGAAAAAATGCTCGATGAACATTATAACCTTCATGGTTGGGATAATAGTGGTATTCCTACTGAAAAAACTCTCCAGAGACTTGGAATAAAAAAAGAACCAACTAAAATTATTTAAGAATGAGGGAAATAAAATGCAAAAAATATTATTTGTTGATCCTGAAAAATGTACTGGATGCAGACTATGTGAAAATGCATGTTCTCTCTTTCATGAAAAGGTTAGTAATCCTTCTCGAGCAAGAATTCATATCGTAAAATGGGAAAATGCTGGTTTATATGTACCAATGATTTGCCAACAATGTGAAACACCCATTTGTCAGACTGTTTGTCCTATGGGTGCTATAAGTAGAGATGAGAAGACAGGAGCAGTTCTTATTGATAAAGATTTATGTGTAGGTTGTAAACTTTGTGTAACTTTTTGTCCACTTGGTGGAGTAGGAATTGATAAGAATAGAAAGATTATTAAGTGCGATCTTTGTGATGGTGATCCTTTATGTGTAAAATTTTGTATTCCTGGAGCACTTCAATATATAGATGCAAATACCATTAATCTAAAAAAAAGAAGAATTGCTGCAGAAAAATTATCAGATTTAATGAAAAAATTATTAGATGTATCAATTTAGAGATTCTTTATAAATATTTAAGGTGGATTAATTATATTGGAAAAATATAAAATGGGTATAATCGGTATTGGTCCTACTGGGGGGATTTTAGCAGCTCATCTTGTTAAAGCAGGACATAATGTGGTGCTAGTTGATATTAATAAGAATCATATGGATAAAATAAAAAAGAATGGACTAACTTTAACTAATCTCAAAACATTCAAAATAAAATTTCCAAAAGAAAATATATGTTATTCGATAGATGAGCTTCAAAACAAAGATATAGATACTTTATTTATTGCTACAAAAGCATCACACCTTGAGGAAATTTTACCAAAAATTAAAAAAATAATGAAACCCAACACAACTTTAATTAGTGCACAGAATGGATTTGATACAGAAGAACTTATTGCGGAGTATGTAGGAGAAGAAAACACAATTCGTATTGTTATTAATTATGCTGGCAATATTATAGAGGATGGAGTAATCAGAATGTCATTCTTTAATCCGCCAAACTATTTAGGTGTGTTAACAACAGAGGCAGAGGATAAAGCTAAAGATTTAGCAGAAATCATCAATTCAGCAGGTTTAGAAACCATATTTACTTCAGATATCAAAAAATATGAATGGACGAAATGCATTCTTAATACAATAAGCCCTGTATGTGTTACTACCCATACAACAATGAAACAGACTATGGGGTTCGAAGATACTAGAAAAATATGCCGAGAAATACTGCGTGAGGGAATAGAAGTTGCTCAAGCACGTGGTCTTGACTTCAAGCCAAATTTTTTAAATAAATGTATGGATTATTTAGATAAAGCAGGACATCATAGAGTTTCAATGGAATCAGATATTAACGCAGGAAATCCCTCAGAAATCGGATTTCTTAATGGAAAGATAGTAGAATATGGAGAACTCGAAGGTATACCTACACCTTATAACAAAATCTTTGTTTCTTTAGTTAAATGCTGTGAATTACCTCCTATTAATCCTGATTAAATAGATAAGATTTATGCTAAAATATGAGCGATGAAATTTATTTTGTTGGCATTGATGTTGGAACATCTTATGTAAAATCAGTCCTTATTAATAATAGAAAAGAAATTCTAAGTTCTTTTTTTAAACGTACTGGCACATCAATTGAGAAATCCAGCAAAGTTGCTTTTCAGAAAGTTATATCAGAGTTAAAGTTATCCGAAACTGGTGTAAAATCTATTACAGCAACAGGATATGGAAAAAATAATGTTTCTTTTGCTAACTATTATAAAACTGAAATAAGTTGCCATGGAAAAGGAGCATATCACTATTTTCCTAAAAAAATCACGGTCATTGATATAGGAGGGCAGGATACTAAGGTTATTAAACTTGATGAACAAGGAAAAATAGTACGGTTCAAAATGAATCGAAAATGTGCTGCTGGTACAGGTGCATTCATAGAGGAGATTGCCTATCGTCTTGATATTCCACTTGAAGACTTAAATAATTTAGCAGTTAAATCTAATTCAAACCTCTCTCTTGCAAGTTTTTGTACTGTTTTTGCGAAAACAGAAATTCTTACTCGTATTAAAGAGGGAGAAAAAGTAGAAGATTTGATAAGAAGTGCGTTTGGTTCGGTGATAAAGAGGATAATTGAAATGACTGAGATTGAAGGGACAGTTGTTCTAACAGGAGGAGTTATCGCCCATAATAGCATTGTCGGAGAAATATTGAAAACAGAATTAAATGCAGATATATTTATTCCACCTTACCCACAATTTATAGGAGCAATAGGAGCAGCTCTATATGCTTTAGAAAGTTGTAATATAAAATGAATATAATTAATTTTAAAAAAAAAGAAGAAATTAAGATAAACTTATCATTTTTAACTTATTATTTTCCCGTGTTCTTTTCTTGCTTTCTTTGTCTTTGCGTTAGTGATATAGAAACCGATAAAATAAGCGATAATTGCAAGTAGGAAGAGACAAATCGCTGAGACATAAAACCAACGTCCTCTCTCACCAATTACATCCATAATTACCCATTTAAGTAGCCAAGTTGCAACTCCGCCTACAAGAACGAATACAATATCAAAAAATGCATTGATAAATGTATCCTTCCTATTTTCATATTTTAGTCCTAGTCTCCATAGAATTGTGTTTTCAATAATTTCCCAAATAACGCCTGTAATGAGAACTAATAATAAGATAAAATACCATGGTATAGGACTTGGCCCTATTAATAATTCCCATAATGTATTAATTAATGAAAATATTGAAAATGCACCGATTCCAAAGGCAATATGACCCCAACTATAATAATCCCATGGTGAACGACCCACATAATCCTCTAAAAGTCCTACAAATGGCACATAATGTATATTTTCTGATTCTGTATCTGACATATTTAATCCTTTTTTTTTGGATATAGCAAATTAGAGTATAAATTATAAAGAAATTAATGGATTTATAATTATTCCTACAATTAAATTAGTTTAACTTATTATAATTAATCTATTATAATCTGATTTAAGAGTCCATGAGTAAATTTTAATTAAATCTGAAAGATTATAGTGAAATAAATGTGGGATTAAGCTAGCAAATTATTTTGTCGTTTACGCAACAAACTTTAAATTATATTCAGTTTTGGTTATTTAAAAAAGATTTCCTTGTTATTAAGATCTTAATAAATTGTAAAATTATTTTAACTAAAATGATGAGGAACTAAAATTTTTGAAAAATTTCGGAAAAACAGTTTCAAAAAAATGTAATTATTTCGTTTTATATGAAAGAAAAAATTTTTTTTTCCATTAAAACTATGAACTTATTTCGCTTTTATTTTTAGAAAAAGGGTGTAATAGAGAAATATAAAAAATATAGTCTCATAATGTTATCATAGCAATTATATTTACCGAATAATGGAACAGAACGTTCATAAAATTCACGAAACATTTATTAATATAGTTGACTAGATACATAATAGAAAAAAATAAATTTTTTTTCTAGTAGTGGAATGTTAAAGCCATATTTATTCCTCCACGAATAATTAATGAGCATTCCATTACTCTCTTTTTTTTTTAAATTTATAACTAAGTGAAAGTTATATCTTTGTTATTTCTTAATCATTGATGGGTATTATGAGTTTAAGAAGAAAAATAATAACATCAAAAATCAAGTTAATCTACAGATTTACTTTTCATAAATTCTTTAATGAGTGTAGGCACAATTTCATGTAGATCACCTACTATTCCATAGTGAGCAATACTAAAAATAGTTGCATTTGGATCCTTATTAATAGCCACAATAATTTCTGAATTTTGCATTCCAACTGCATGTTGAATCGCACCAGAAATTCCACAAGCGAGATATAATTTAGGTGTAACTGTTTTTCCTGTTTGACCAATCTGCCTATCTTGACTTAACCAATTTAATTCAACGGTTACTCTTGAACCACCTAATTCAGCACCTAAAACTTCAGCTAACTTTTCAATGATTTTGAAATTTTCCTTAGAACCGACACCTCTACCTCCTGCGACAATAATATCAGCATCCTCAAGGTTTACTTGTTCCTTATGTTTATTTATAACTTTTATAATTTTACTAACTGAATCCTTTTCCTTAAAATCATAATCAATTATCCTGATCTTAGCTTTCTTTTTAACGTTTTCTAATGCTTTAAACGTACCAGGTCTAACAGTTGCCACTTGGGGTCTACTATTGGGGGTTCTTATTGTAGCCATGATATTTCCTCCAAATGTTGGGCGTGTCTGTAGCAAATTTCGCGTATATAAGTCAATATCTAACCCAGTACAATCTGCTGTTAAACCAGCATTAAGTCTTTTTGCCATTCGGGGAGCAAAATCTCTTCCAGTAGGTGTAGCACCGATTAATACTATTTCTGGTTTGTAATCATGAATTAATTCAGTTAAGGCTTGTACATATAAATCAGAATAATAGTGTCTCAATTTTAGCGATTTTATATAAATTATCTCATCGGCACCATAATGGTCGAAGTTTTCAAGCTCTTCATCAAAATCACCACCAAGAATTATGAGAGATAATCCTACTTCTAATAAGTTTGATAATTCTCGTCCCTTTCCTAATAATTGGAATGCAACAGGGTGAATCTCATTTTTATAATGTTCAGCAATGACCCAGATACCTCTATAATCAGAGATATCTCTTTTTTCAACAAGTTCCCTCTCTAAAGTGATTGCTTCCACAGCACAAACATCTACACAAGCACCACATAAATTACAGTTATCATTTATTACTGCCTTATTATCGATTATGTCAATCCCACCATAGGGACAGCTTTCTAAGCAACTTTCGCATCCTGTACACAATTCATCATCAATAATAATACTCACTTTTAATATCGCCTCATAACACTTTATCATCCTTTAGAAATGTCAATAGGTTCTGCGCAATTTCTTCGGGTGTTCCTTCTAAAATAATTTGTTCTCCTTTCCTTTCTGGAACAAATATCTTCCAAACTTCTGTCATCGAACCCCTCAAACCTATTTTGTTTTCATCAGCATTAAGCGATTTAGCATCAAAATGAGGAATTTTCTTTTTATCATAGGCATTCATTACTCCAGACATTGTTGGATATCTCGGGACATTTATTTCTTTTAGTACGGAAATTAAACTTGGGATATCTGATTCAATAATTACGACTTCTTCTTTTCTGAAGACTCTCTGGACAACAACTTTATCCCCTTTTAATGTAAACTTCTGCACATAAGTGATTTGTGGGATTCCTAGTTCTTCTGCTAATTCAGGCCCTACTTGAGCGGTATCTCCATCAACTGCATGACTTCCACAAATAACAAGATATTTATCCTTATTTTTTGAATCTTTTAATATTTTTTTAATTGCCAGAGATAGAGTATAAGAAGTCGCTAATGTGTCTGCTCCTGCAAAAAGTCTATCTGTTAATAAAAAAGCTTTGTCTACACCCATAGCTAAAGCTTCACGTAACACCTCCTCTGCTTGAGGAGGCCCCATACTTAGAGCTATTACTTCTCCACCATGCTCTTCTTTTATTGATAAAGCTAATTCTACGGCATGTTTATCAAGTGGGTTTGTGATAGACGGAATACCTTCCCTTATGAGTGTATTGGTTTTTGGGTCTATCTTAACCTCTGGTACACCTGGTACCTGCTTTATACAAACAAAAATTTGTAAATTTTTTCCCATTATTGAAATCCTTTTCGTAATAGGTGATTTGCTATTACTAATCTTTGAATTTCAGAGGTTCCTTCGTAGATCTCCCCCATCTTAGCATCACGGAAGTATCTCTCAACTGGATATGCTTTCATTAATCCATAGCCTCCATGTATTTGAACAGCATCATGTGCGGCTTGCATTGCGGCTTCAGCAGCTACTAATTTTGCCATTGAACTTGTATATCCATATTCTTTTCGTTGATCACACAAATATGCTGCTTTATAGGTAATCAAACGACCAGATTCAACAGCAGAAGCCATGTTTGAAATCATCCATTGAATCCCTTGAAACCTGCCTATTGGTTGTCCAAACTGAACTCTTTCGTTTGCATATTTAACTGAAGCTTCAAGACAGGCTTGACCTAGTCCAACACATTGAGCAGCAATTGAAATTCTTCCAAAATCTAAAGTTTGCATAGCCAACTTGAATCCATCTCCTCTCTTGCCTAAAATGTTTTCATCTGGAACTTGAACATCTTGAAAAACTAATTCTGATGTATCCGAGCCACGAACTCCTAATTTATCTTCTTTTACACCAACCGAATAACCAGGAGTATCAGTATTAACGATAAAAACAGTAAGCTCTTTTCGTTTATCCTTTTCTCCAGTTTTTGCTACAACTAACAATGTCTTCGCAATACCGCCATTTGTAGCAAAAATTTTGCTCCCATTTAAGATCCATTCATCACCATCTTTTTCAGCTTTCAATTGCACTCCTGCTGCATCAGAACCTGCATTAGCTTCCGTTAAACAAAATGCTCCTACTTTATCTCCTTTAGCTAATGGAATTAAAAATTTCTGCTTCTGTTCCTCAGTTCCAAACCGATAAAGCGGACTTGCGACTACTGAACAATGCACTCCTGTAGTAATTGACCATGATGCATCTACTCGTCCAATTTCTTCAGTAACAATACAAAAACTTAATGTATCATCATGAAGTCCTGCTCCACCATATTCTTCTGGAATGCAAGTGCCAAAGTAATTCATTTCTTTCATCTTTTCCATTACTAATGGATCTAATTCTTGCTTATGGTCGCTTTCTTGGGCTACAGGTGCAATATACTTCTCAGCAAATTCTCGTGTAACTTTCTTTAACATTTTTTGCTTTTCACTTAAGCTAAAATCCATAATAAATCAACAATTTCTTTACTCTATTATCTAAATTGTACTTTTGAAGTACTCTATTTGAAAAAACTAGTTAATAATCATAATTATATTTTATTAAATTTTTAAGCCAAACCTGAGTAGAATAAAACCCTTTATTATCATAACATTAAAAAGGCTATTTTTATGTACAGAATTTTTATATAGTTTTGAAACTAAACTATATATTAAATTGATTAAATAAGTTTTTAAGTAAAATTAAAAACAGAAGGAATATTGATTTCTTTTGTTTTTGAAGTTTTTTAAAAAAAAATCTACCATAAAAGAGGAAAGAAATTACAATGGAAATTGAACAAGTCTTTTTAAAATTTTTTGGGAGAAATCTCATAAGTTATAAAAAGCTTGAAAACGGCCAAGTTAAAGGTTCAGGGATTCTCAATCCCATCCTTGATAGATTTGTGGTATACCGTTTAGTTTTTATGCTCCTCTTACAAGCAAATTTCTATAAACAATATACTAATATTGGCAAATGGAAAGGAAAGTATCAGGTAGCCAACACGTTTGCCCCACCAGTTG
>JAEOTV010000311.1 GCA_016839635.1 Promethearchaeota archaeon
GACTTGAAATCTTTTTCTTGTCTAGCCTTTTGCCATGTTTGTTGAGCTAAGCTTGCTGTTTTTGATATTTCTGTAACTAATTCTTCAGGTAGTTTTGTTTCTTGATCATATGCCCTTTTAGCTTCTCGAAGCATTGCAGCATCAATTTCATTAAGATCATTTATTTTTTCTACCTTTTTTATTAAGGATCCTGCTTTTTCTGATATTAACCGTTTATGAATTAGTTGAGTCATTAGTGCACGTTGTTCTGATCTTGCTTCAACTGATTTATAATTCATCATATTAACTTCTTGATCCCAGCCGAGTAAAGCTTGTATATAATTTAATCTCATTAATTCTGTAAAGTATTCACGAAGTTCTTTAATAGCGCTCATATTAAAATCACTTTTTTAATATTTTTTAACGATTAATTTTTAATTATTAAATATCGAAATTAGGTAAATTTTTGTATAAAAATTATACTAATAATTATTGGAATATAGAATTATTTTAAAAGAAGTGTGTTGTGAACTTTTATTGAACTAACAACACGGAATTAAAAATTCTAAATATATAATCTTTCGAATTAAGATAACTTTTCTTGTTTAACGAAAAATTCTGCAGCTAATTTGATATCTTCAATCTTTAAGGGTCTATCAAGAGATTTTCGCAATTCAGTTATTAGATTTTCACACAATTTCAAGCTGAGCGAGCTTCCTTTTTCAGTTATTGTTTTTTGTAGCTCCTTGGTAAAATCTATAATCAGTGGCTTATCCATTTCTTTTTTTATATCTTCATGTTCTCCAAATAATTCCATTGGCATTTTTGCCTTAGGCCTTATAGTATCAGTTTTCTTCGAGGGAGTAGGTTCCTTCTGTACTTCTTTGGGAGATGGAACTTTTTTAATAATTTTTAATGGAGGTTTTGTAACTTTTATAGGTTTGAATTCCTTTTCTTTTTCTAGTTTTTGAAAAGAAACTAATTTTTGGGAAGGTCTTACCGGTGCGGGTGGTAGTTCTTCTTCGAGAGCTTCTTGATCTTGAGGTTCAGCTGAAGTTTCTGAATCGGGTAGTGGTTTAACTGTAACTTTTCGTGTAAAAATTAGTGGTTTAGCAACCTCAAAATCTCTTGTTTTTTCCCTTTCTTTTCTTTTTTCTACATCTTCTTTAATCCTTTTGTTGAGATCATCAATTTTCTGATTTAAAGTCTTTGTAAACATGATATTTTGGTATGATTCACTTAAACCCGCAATTTCCTTATATTTAGCTAACGCTTGAATCTTTTTTCCTTCCAAAACTAATTCATCTGCTTTTTTAACTAAGTTTATTATATCTTCAGGGAATTGTTCTTTTAGATCAAGAACTTCTGTTATAAAACTTTGAATTTCAGATTTTGCATCTGGAAGGTTTAAGGAAATTTCTTTGAAATCAGGAATACTTAATTCATTTTTTATTCTTCTCAGATCAGCATCTTCTACTAGATCCCTTTTGTTTCCAATAATCAGTAATTTAGAGAAATTACTCTCATTTTTATGTAGTTTTAAGAAAAAGTTGATCATCTTTAGATTATAATTAGCTATATTAAAGATTAATATAATTAAATCAGAACCACGTACAAATTTCGACCATAAAAGAGAAAAATTATCTTTTAATTGGAAATCCCATAAATCAAAACATATTCCATCCATTTCTAAAGTTGACGTTTTCGCAAAATCCATAAGTGTTTTTTCTTCACCACTTCTAAGCATATTATAAAGAGTTGTTTTACCTGAATATGCTGGACCAATTATCGATATCTTAGAGTGAAGCTCTCTTTGAACTTGATCCAAAAAACCAATAAATTTTTCCTTAGCAGGTCCAGATTGGCTTATATCCGAAGGATTTGGAAATAATTCTTCGAATTTCTCAATTGATTTTAGCATTATTTTATCTATATATTGAAGAGAATCAACAATATCTGTTATAAACAGAAAATAAAATTTCCCAAATGCTCTATGAAAAATCTGAAAATTAGATACAGGTCTTTGAAAAGTTTTCCCTGGCATTGGCATATCAATATATTTCTGTATAATTGATTTGACATTATTTAATTCTTTATTTCCAAGAGCTTTTGCAAAATTTTTAACGAATAATAATTCTGATTCTAGAAAAATATGAATTTGTCTCAACATATTCTTTAGACCTAATTTAGTAATTGGATATGTTTATTATTATAAGAATAGAAGAAATGCTAATTAATAATTTTTTATAATTAAATGAATGTAATTTTTATTGTTATTTTATATTTATTTAGAAGAATAATAAAAAATATTAGATTCTAATAATTTTTATTTCATAGAAAAGGTAATTAAAAATATATTTAGAAATTCACAACGATGCCTTTAGAAGAAAAACACATTTCTAGATACTTGGACAATGAATCAGATACAAAAAATAAAGCAGAGTTAATTGATTTATTGCGGAATACCATAGATAAGTTGTGTTTTGAGGAATGTCAACCAGATAGAATTGCATGTACTTTACAACCAAAATGTTCAAGAAGACACTTATTAAAATTACGTATTAAAAGTGGATTAACCGAAGATGATTTACCTAAATTTTGTTATAGTGTCCATAAAGGTGTTGTTGAGAGGTTCTTTCGGAATAAAACGATTATTTATAGACCTTTTGATGCTTATTTATATTTAATTGATTTTTTAGATGTTTTTTTTCATGGAGATTATCGCAAATTAAATAAATTCATCTCTTTTAATAAATTAGAAGAAGCATTTAAAATATTCGAGGATAGAATTCATAATAGAGATGAAAAATTTGATTATCTTAAAACAGATAATTATTTAATCTTCAGATTTGAAGACCGTATTCATGTTGTATATTTGAATGAGAAGTATGTTCTTTGTAATGCTACTCGTGAAAACATCACAAGTCTTGAACTACTCAATGGTATCTGTCAACTTTATGCAGAGATTTATTTTCCTGAAGTAAAATTAGCATTTGTCCCAGCTAAACATGTTGAAATTTCTCTTAAGGTACCTTACGACATCCTGACAAAGATTTCACGAGAACCATTACAAGATAATAATTCCAAAGTAGATCAATATTTTTGGAATACATTTTGGGAAGATCTTAATGCTTTAACACAATATTGCGATCAGATAAGTATACAGGAGGATGTGAATCAAAATTTAGAAATAATTTTATACGTAGGTCTCTTAACCAATAACTATACTGAAGAAGGAAATAAATCAAGACTTAGATTTAGAGACTTAAGATTAATCTTTAATTTTGCAACCCGTATATATACGGAATATTATATAATTTGGATTTAATAAAACAAGATTTAAAAAATTATGGTGGTAATATGAATGATACTGAAAAAGAAGCGGTAGAAATACTTCAAATAAAAGATTTTGTAAAAGATGGGAGATTTGATGATGCTGTAAACATTATTGCTCTCTATATTGGAGATGCTAATGACAAAGAATTCTTGGATAGACTTGAAAATGTAATAGAAACTCTTCTAACTTTACATGGTGGGCGTACAGTTTTACGTTTCTTAATTGAAAATCTGGTAATCGATATACCATCTTTATTAGAGCACTTGTCAAAGCGAGATCCTGTATTGCGATTTACCTTTTTACTGTTATTAAAAACAATTTGTGAGAAAGAATGTGATCTCTTTATTCCATACAGTGAAAATTTAGTAAATTCAGATGATCCTAATGTTCGAGAGGCTGCATTACAATTATTAATCTATATGGCAGGGGGAGAAGCTATGATAGAGGATGAATCTCTTATTAAATCTATATTGTTGAAATTAAGTGATGAAAAAGATTTTGTAATAGAAAAAGCTCTTCAGACTTTAAAGATTATTGGGATAAAATCCCCTAAATTAATGACAAATTTATTAACCGATTATGCTAAAGAAATTGCTGACGTACCTGAAAGTGAAAAAATTAAAGATCTTATCGATGAAATATTAAAATCAATCGTTTCTGTAGATAAAATTGAAGAAATTGTGGAAGAAGAAATTGAATCATCTGAAGCGGGAGAAAAAAAAGAATTTATAGATAAGGAAGAATCAGAAATATTAGAAAAAGAATTTGAGCTTAAAAAGAAAGAATTAGAGATTAAAAAGAAAAAATTAGAATTACAAGAAAAAGAAAAAGAAATTGAAGAAAAAGTAATACAAAAAAAGGAAGAAGTCTTAAAACTTAAAGAAGAAATCTTAGAAAAAGAAAGTGAATTTGGAGACGACAAAGAGAAGAAGATCCCTAAAAAGTTGAAGAAAAAAGAAGAGGAAATGATTGATAAAGAGATTGAATTAAAAAAGAAAGATTTAGAAATTAAGAAAAAGCAATTAGCATTAGAAGAAAAAGAGAAAGAATTGGAAGAAAAAGAAATTATAGAGAGGGAAAAAACTTTAAAAATAAAAGAGGAGCTAATAGAAAAGGAAAAAGCACTATCTCAAGTCGAATTAGAACTAAAGCAAAAATCTATCGAACAAAAAGAACAAAAAATTAAAAATGATGAAATGAAAAGGGTTGAGGAGGAACTTAAAAAAGCTATAGAAGAAAAAGAAGATAATTCTGATTAATCCTCATTTCCCTCCTCCTCTTCAAAATCTAAACTTGAATTTGGTTTGTTCTCACTAATAGGAGTAGTATGTAATCTTCTTACTATTTTTCTTATCTCTTCAATTTTCATACTCTCGGGAGGTAGATTAAGTTGAACTTTTTTTGCTAGATCATAAGCAAGTTCAATATACTGTAAATCTTCAAGAAATTCTACAATCTGAATTTTGTAATCTACATCTTCAACGCCTTCACCATATTCCAGTAATTTCTCCTTAAGTAAGATATCAATTTTATCTGATCTTTCAGCATATTTAACTTTTTTAACCAACTGTTTAAAACTATTCATGATATTGTACATTTCAGATTTAGAATAGCTATCAATGTTTTTCAACACATAGAATATATATAGTTCTGCCTTCTCCCATCTCTTAAATTTTAAACTAGCTTCAACAAGCTCCAAGAGAGCCTGTTCATAAAGAAATTTACTTTCAACATTTGGAATTATCTTTTCAAAAATCCAATCTAGTAAATTTGGTTGGTTAAATTTATCAATTATATCGAGTAAGAACTTTTCTACAGCAAAATATAATTTAGCATTTTCCGTTTTTGTTGATGATAGAAAAGAAACTAAAGCATATTTAACACGTCCCATAGCATCCTCTAAATTGAGAGGAGTCTCTGCAAATTTATAAAAAGCTGATTCTAAGATAGGAATGATTTTGTCTTTTGCCTCAAAATCATATACGAAATACTCACCCCAAGCAGGGCTTGGACCTGCAGTTTTCTTAATAGCTGCTAATTTTTCTTTTTCTGAGGTTTTTGGAGCATTAACTAATTTCTTTATCTTCAATTTCTCAGAGATTTCATTTGCTTCCTCTTCTGATAGAAATTCTAAAATAATTCTATCTTTTTCTTTAGGGACAATTAGTCTAAAAAAGAGTTCAGTGTCTTCTTCAAAGAATTCATCCCTTAATACCTTGGGGAATGTTATGCCCGTTTTAGTCTTTCTAATAATTTCCTCAAAAAATGGTTGCTCAGGTTGTTTATCGGAATTCTGGTTTTCTTCCATATGTATATTATATTAAATAAGCTTTTAAAATTCATTATTGAGGATTTAAGAAAAAGTTCTTAACAAATTTGTTACACTTATATTTAACCTGTAATATTTACTAACTCTACTCCTCTATGGTGAAAATTCTGGTCAATAAAACACAGAATAGCATGTCCTTTATGACTGTATACAATCGGAACAGGATATGATTCTGCGTTCTCAATGAAACTTTTTTTTACAAATAAAGGGAGAACTGTGCCACAAACCATACATTCTACATGAATTCGTTCAACTAATCCTAAATCTGCAAAGTTAATTATGATATCTTCAATAATTGGATTAAACTCATTATCAAAAAGACCAGGAGAGAAATCTCCATATGACAAGATTGTTCCTACATCAAAGGTCTCATTAAATTTTAAATCTATATGTTCTAATAAGGCTTCTAAAAGCTGGTATTGAACCGCTGGACTTGCACCTACAGTGTATATGAGATTATGCTTGCGGATATATACAAGTTTCATATTTCCTTTATCTCTATGAAAAAATATGTCACTAATAGGATTTTCTTTAATTATATTCAGATCTAAATCAAATCTTCGAAAGGATCTTTCCGGTTTCCATTCAAACAAGGTAAATTTCTTATTACTGATATTAATGAATTCAAGAAACTCTGCAATATTTTTATAAACGGGCATTAAATTCAAACCAAATTAGATTATATTAATTAGATATGACTTTTTTTTAATATAGGTAAATTTTCTTATAACTGTAAAATCAATATTATAATTAGTTAATGCGACTTCACATATTTATATCTTTCAAATAAATAACTTATTTTTAATGGTTAACTTTGAAATATTATGAGTTTTACTTTTGTTAATGGAATTAACATTTCTTATGAAATTAAAGGAACTGGATTTCCAATATTATTAATTCATGGATTTGGATCGAAAAAAGAAATTTGGAAACCCCAGCTAATAGAATTAAGTAAAATTTTTAAAACAATAACGTTTGATCTGAGAGGAACAGGTAAAACTGATAGACCTAATTATCTTTATACTATGGATATGTTTGTAGAGGACATAAAGGGGTTAATTGATTATCTACAAATTGAATCAGTCCATCTCATTGGGAGATCATTTGGTGGTATGATTGCCCAAAATTTTGTCTTAAAATATCCAAAAATGGTAAAAAAACTAGTTTTAATAGCTACAAACGCAAAATATGATGAAGAAGGTGCTGTTGAAATTGTAATAAGAAATCGAATAAAGGAAATTGAATTAATAAAAACCAACCCAGCTAAAGCATTTTGGAACAAATCTATGTTCGTATATCATCAGAAATTCCGACAAGAACTCAAGCAAAATCTAAAAAAGAAATTTCATGGAGTCTTTTCATTAGAGGATTTAATAGAACAGAGCACTATTAATCCTTCAAGAGCTCAAGATATCATTAATCAAGGTAATGCAATGAAGAATCACAATGTATTTAATCGTTTAAATGAAATTAAAAATGAAACCCTATTAATTACTGCTTCTCATGATAGGTTAATCCCTAAATCTTTAATGATTGAAATGAATAAAAGAATACCAAATAGTAAATTAAAAACTATTCAAAAAGCTGGACATTTCATGACGGTTTCAAGAGCATCTGAGGTTAACAAAATCATTCTAGATTTTGTACAAGAGAAATTTATTTTATGAAAAAGTCAATAAAAATACAGAGGATTATTTAAAATGGATGAGAAAAAGATTAAAAGAGACATTACTTCTTTTCAAGAAACAAAGAGAGCGCAAGATTATGAAAATTTGTCCTTCACAGTAGTTTTAGTACAACCTGAGCATTCAGGAAATATTGGTTCAGTAGCACGTGTTATGGAGAATTTCAATTTTAAAAAGCTTGTTATATTTAATCCATATGAAAGTGTAGATAAAATCCGAAGCTATGAATCTCAAGGGTTTGCTATGCATGGAAAAGAAATCCTCTTTAATTCAGAAATTATTGAATTAGATAATCCGGAAGATCATTTAAAAGAATTAGAAACTTTCCTTAAAAGATATGACTATATTATTGCGACTACTGCTCGAGGAAAAAGCTATTCAAACATTAGAAGATTAGCCATTTTCCCTGAAAATTTAGAACTCCCAATTTTAGTTAATCCTTTAAAAATAGCAATTCTATTCGGTAAAGAATCTCGAGGATTAACAAATGAAGAAATTGGACTTGCTGATATACTTTTACGCATACCCACAAGTAATAAATATTCTACATTAAATTTATCTCATGCTTGTGGAATTGTTTTATATGAAATATTTAAAAAAATAAATATTCTAGACATTGGGCGGGGAGAACATCCAGTATTAATTGCCACTAGAGATGATCGAATTATTTTACTCAAAATAATTAAGGAAATAATTGAAAAATTAAAGATAAGAAATCATAAAAAAGAAAATATGTTCTTTGCTTTTCGAAATATTTTTGGAAGGCGTTTGATGTCAAAAAAGGAACTAAGTTCAATTTTAGGATTATTTTCAAAAGTTAATATGCTATTAGATAATGTAAAGCCATATGAAAATTCAACTTAAAGCTAGCATTAGCTCTTCAAGATTGGGACCCCCAAAAATCATAAACAAAATAAATTCCAGAAATCTGTATATAATCTTTAAAGGAAAAATCAACATTATTTAAAAATAAGAATTATTAGAATTCACTGAGAAAGATTTAAATAGCTATTGTTAATCCAATTTTATAATTAAAGTTTCTTGAAATCTAATGAAACCAAAAAAATCCTATAAAATTACGGTATTGATTATAATATTACTTTTTTCCTTAGCTTTATCAAATTTATATTTGAGCTATAACCTGAGTTTCAATTTTAAAAATTCATCTCAAAAAACAATTGAAAATTGTCTGAGTTAAGTTTCTTGCTTAAGATGGAGAAAATCTATAAATTATAACAAGAGAGTAAAAATTTTTGTAATTTAAATAAAAACTCTCTTTTGCAATTTTACGTATTCCTTATAATCTTGGAACCCATTTTCGACGTATTCAAAAGCAATTTCGAATAATTGACGAAATAATTCTTCAGGAAAAGCATTTTGTTCAAAGATTACTTCACTTACTAATTCTTCAGTAAGAATTTGTGAATTAATAGGTTGATCATATACCAAGAATGTCATCATTGCCTTATCCACTTTAGATTTAATGAGATTTTTAATGAATTTTAAGCTAATATCTCGCTTAGGATCCACAAAATAAGGAAAATTCATATCATCTAGTATTTTAATGTAGTTCAAGGAATTTGTAATTCTTTCTACGCAATAATCTAATGCGCTTACTGGAAGATTAAATTTCTGACAAAAATCCTTTTTAGTTTCATGGACTGGAAACGCAAATGGGTGTCTATAGATAATATAATATGCTGCTACAAAGAATTTGAATAAATTATGGGGTATTTTTCCATTATTTCTCAAATATTTATAAACAACTGAAATTGTATCTAATAAAAGTTCACTATTAATATCAAATTGCTGCAAGAATTCTTGCCCATCTTTAATTAGATCAATTGTTATACGTTCTTTGGTATTTATTTCTTCATATTGAGGGGTATAGAGTTCTAACATTTTACACA